>NZ_JAGYWT010000294.1:0-3084 GCF_019279095.1 Microbacterium sp. BF1
GTGCCGTGGGCCAATGCGGTCGCCGAGGACGGCGGCTTCCGCAGCCGTGCCGAGCTCGACGCGATCTACCGCGACGGGGCCGGGCTGAAGGACGGGGACGATGTCGTCGCCTACTGCCGCATCGGGGAGCGCTCGAGCCACACCTGGTTCGTACTCACCCACCTTCTGGGCTTCGAGAACGTGCGCAACTACGACGGGTCCTGGACCGAGTGGGGCAGCGCGGTGCGTGTGCCGATCGTCACCGGCTCAGAGCCCGGCACGCTCTGAACATGTGACAATGACAGGGATGACCACAAGCGACGTTCCTGACGCCCTCGCCGAGATCCGCGACGGTTTCCTGGAAACCCCCGAGTCCGATCGTCTTCTCCTGCTGCTCGAGTTCTCCGACGAGCTCCCTGACGTGTCCGACGAGGTCGCGGCCCACCCGGAGATGTACGAGCGCGTCGCTGAGTGCCAGTCGCCGGTATACATCCACGTCGAGGTGAACGACGACATCGTGACCATGCACGCCACGGCGCCGCCCGAGGCTCCGACCACCCGCGGTTTCGCGAGCATCCTGGTACAGGGCCTCACCGGCCTGACCGCCGACGAGGTGCTCGCGATCCCGAACGACTATCCGCAGTCGATCGGGCTCACCAAGGCGGTGTCGCCTCTGCGCATCGGAGGCATGACCGGGATGCTGATGCGGGCGAAGAACCAGGTCACGCAGAAGCGCTGAAGCCCTGGGCGTCGAGCCAGTCGGTGATCGCGGTGGTCCAGCCCGTCTGGTCGTAGTTCCAGAGCTTGGTGTGGCGCGCGACCGTGAATCTGGGCATCGTCACGAGATCCGGACGCGCCTCCTGCAACGCATGCGAAGAGTCGGCAGGGACGAAGCCGTCGTCGTCGCTGTGCAGGATCAGGATGGGCGCTGTCAGCTCGTCGGCGCGGGCGACCATGTCCAGGCGATCGAACGCGATCGGCTCGTCGGCTCCGCTGAGGCGCGCGGTGAGCGGCATCTGGAGCGCACCCATGGCGAGTTCGGGCAGCGGTGCCCGAACTCCGGCCATCTTCGCCTGGAATCGCAGCACGGTGCGCCAGTCGACGACGGGAGATTCGAGGATGATCCCGGCGATGCGATCGCGGTGCTCCGACGTCACCGCAGCCTGCAGCGAGACCGCTCCCCCCATCGACCACCCCATCAGGATGACCTGTTCGGCGCCGTGTCGGAGTGCGTAGGCGATCGCGGCATCCACGTCACGCCATTCCGAGGCTCCGAGGGCGTAGGCGCCCGCCCTGGTGCGGGGGGCCTCGCCGTCGTTGCGGTAGGAGACGACGAGGTTGGGCAGGCCCGCGGCAGAGAGCACCGGAACGGCCCGCAGGCACTCGGCGCGCGTCGCCCCGCGTCCGTGGACCTGGATCACCCAGGTCGAGGACGACGCCGGGAAGTACCAGGCAGGGCACGGACCGGCCGGGGTGCCGATCAGCAGGTTCTCCCAGCGCAGGTGGAGCTCGCTCGGGGATGAGTAGTAGTAGCCGCTGAAGGCCGCGGCACGATCGACGCGGGCGCCGGGCTCGATCTGCGTGAGGAGCTTGCGGCGAACAGTCGAGCCGTCTGCGCTGAGGACGGCACCGAGCTTCACATAGCCGTAGGTTCCGGTCGTGAACAGGCCGTACCGTCCGGGGAGCTCGGTGTCGAGGGTGCGCTGCAACTCGATGGTCTGCGCACCGGTGTCGACGGCGAGGATCTCGGTGTCGGTGGCACGACGCATGGGAGTGACGACCCGACGGGCGACGGCGAACACGACGAGAGCGAGCGCCGCCCCGAAAGCGAACAGGGCAGGGACAAGGAGCGTAACGGCGTGCCTGAGACTCTTCATCGCTTCCTGACTCTAGCCTGTTGCCGTGACCGCACACCCCGAGGCCGGGACGCCTTTCGAGAGCGCCGTGGCCGAACTGCGCGAGACCGAGTTCCGTGATGACATCACGGTGCGCGAGATCGCCACCCCGCAGGGCCTCGCGCCCTTCGCCATCGCCCTCGCCGCCGACGTGCGCCCGGAGGGTGACGGCGAGTCGGTGTACGGCACCGGTCGGTTCGTCCTGCTGCACGATCCCGAAGAGCCCGGCGCGTGGGGAGGCTCGTGGCGCATCGTGCTGTTCGCCCAGGCGCCGTTGGAGACGGAGATCGGCACCGACCCGCTTCTCGCCGACGTGACCTGGTCGTGGCTGGTCGACGCGCTCGACTCCCGCGACGCGATCTATCACTCGGAGTCGGGCACCTCGACCAAGACGCTCTCGAAGGGATTCGGTGGGCTCGCCATCGAAGGAGACGGCGCCCAGATAGAATTGCGGGCGTCCTGGACTCCGGAGGGCCCGTTCCGACCGCACGTCGAAGCATGGGCCGAACTGGTCGGAATGCTGGCGGGGCTTCCGCCCGGCTCCGAGGGCATCGCCGTGATCGGCGCGCGAAAGGCTGTACGTGACTGAATACTCCGTGATCTCGGATGTCGAGGAGTTCCGCGCAGCCTGCGCCGTGCTCGCCGCAGGAACCGGCCCCGTGGCCGTGGACGTGGAGCGGGCATCCGGTTTCCGGTACTCGCAGCGCGCCTATCTGGTGCAGGTGTTCCGCCGCGACGCAGGAGTCTTCCTGTTCGACCCGCCGGCCATCGGCGACTTCGCACCTCTGCAGGATGCGATCGGAGACGTGGAATGGGTGCTGCACGCCGCGAGCCAGGATCTGCCTTCACTCCGGGAGCTGCACCTCGAGCCGCCGGTGATCTTCGACACCGAGCTGGCATCGCGCCTCCTGGGGCATGAACGCGTCGGACTCGGTGCCGTCGTCGAGGACACCCTGGGCATCACGCTCAAGAAGGAGCACTCCGCGGCCGACTGGTCGACGCGGCCGCTGCCGGACTCCTGGCTCGAGTACGCCGCCCTCGATGTTCTGCACCTGATCGACGTGCGTGACGTGCTGGTGCTCGAGCTCGAGGAGCAGGGGAAGACGGAGTTCGCCGCGCAGGAGTTCGCCGCCACGCTCGCTCGCGCTCCCAAACCACCGCGCGAGGACCCCTGGCGCCGGCTCAGCGGCCTGCACCAGGTGCGCGGGGC
>NZ_JAGYWT010000295.1:0-3077 GCF_019279095.1 Microbacterium sp. BF1
GCGCGATCATGGTCTGCACCTGTCGCTTGTCTGCAGCGCCGTATCCCGTCACCGCCGCCTTGACCTCGCTCGGGGTATGGGTGGCGGCAGGCAGCCCCGACTCGGAGGCGATCAGCAGCGCGACGCCACTGGCCTGCGCCGTTCCCATGACCGAGTGGGTGTTCTGCTGTGCGAACACGCGCTCGACGGCCACCGCGTGCGGACGGTGCTCGGCGATCACGGCGCGGATGCCGGCGGCGACGATCGACAGACGATCACCGATCTCCGCGTCCGGCGATGACCTGATCACGCCGACGTGCACCAGAGTCCCGCGACGCGAGCCGTCGACGTCGACGACGCCGACACCACACCGGGTGAGCCCTGGATCGATGCCGAGCACACGCAGAGAGGAGGTCACTCCCCCAGGCTAGGCCGCAGGACCGACACCGGCCGCTCGGCGCGCCTACGCCTCGTCGTTCTCCAGTTCGGCCTGGACCTCGGGGGTCAGATCGAAGTTGGTGAACACGTTCTGCACGTCTTCGCTGTCTTCCAGGGCGTCGATCAGACGGAAGATCTTGCGCGCCGTGTCGGCGTCGATCTCGACCTTGAGGTTCGGGACGAACTCGACGTCGGCCGATTCGTAGTCGATCCCCGCTTCCTGGAGCGCGCTGCGCACGGCCACGAGGTCGGTCGCTTCGGTGATGACCTCGAAGCCCTCGGCGTGCGGCTCGATCTCCTCGGCACCCGCCTCGAGCGCCGCCATCATGACGTCGTCCTCTGAGGTGCCCTCGGAGCCGACGACGATGACGCCCTTGCGGCTGAAGTTGTAGGCCACGCTGCCCGGGTCGGCCAGCGTGCCGCCGTTGCGGCTGAGAGCCGTGCGCACCTCGGCGGCCGCGCGGTTCTTGTTGTCGGTCAGACACTCGATCATGAGCGCGACACCGTTGGGCCCATAGCCTTCGTACATGATCGAGAGGTACTCGACGGCTTCGCCGCCGATACCTGCGCCGCGCTTCACCGCGCGATCGATGTTGTCCTTCGGGACAGAGGTCTTCTTCGCCTTCTGCACCGCGTCGAAGAGCGTCGGGTTGCCCGCCAGGTCAGGTCCGCCGAGCTTCGCGGCGACCTCGATGTTCTTGATGAGCTTGGCCCAGGACTTCGCGCGCCTGGAGTCGATAATGGCCTTCTTGTGCTTCGTGGTCGCCCACTTGGAATGCCCGGACATAAGTCTCCGCTCGTCGTATCCGCGTGAGCTCGCGCTCAGCGCGTCGTCCATTCTATCGAACGGCGCGGGTGGCGCAGGATGGAGGAATGCGCAGATCACGACACATCGCTCCTGCACGGCTCTCCTCGCACGTGCGCGACGGCGAGCCGACACCGGCCGACGCCTTGCGCTACCTGGTCCATCTGCCGGACGACTACGACGCCGATCGGGAGAAGCTCTGGCCCCTCGTACTGTTCTTGCACGGTGCCGGAGAACGAGGTTCCGACATCGACCTCGCCGCCGTGCACGGCCCCCCGATGCTGGCGGATGCCGGCCGCGAGTTCCCCTTCGTGCTCGTCACACCCCAGTGCGCGGAGTCGAGTCAGTGGGTCGCCGAGGTCTCGACGCTGTCCGCACTGCTTGACGAGGTCATCGCGGCGCACCGCATCGACCCGGCGCGCATATCGGTGACCGGACTCAGCATGGGCGGGTTCGGGACCTGGAGTCTGGCGGTGCGCTATCCGGAGCGGTTCGCCGCGATCGCACCCATCTGCGGCGGACTGTGGATGCAGAGCGCCGCGCCTGTGCGCAGCCTGCCCGTCTGGGCGTTCCACGGCGACGCCGACGATGTCGTGCCGATCTCCGCCACGGAGCAGATCGTGACCGAGCTCCAGTCGCTCGACGCCGACGTGCGGTTCACGCGATATGCGGGCGTCGGTCACGATTCCTGGACCGAGACGTACGCGAACCCCGAGTTCTACGACTGGCTGCTCTCCCACCGCCGGGTCGATCCCGACACGGAGGGCACCGCACGATGAACACCGGAGCTGATCGCCTCCGGCCCGCCTGGACGGCGCTTCCTCCGTCGGTACGCGCACAGATCGTCGGGGCGATCGGGGCGACTTCGTGACCGACCGGCCCGCACACGGCGGCTTCAGCGCCTCCTATGCGGGCGTCGTGACGACCACGGCGGGTCATGCCTTCGTCAAGGCCTGCGGTGCCGACTGGCATGCGGACTCGCTGCACTTCCTCCGCGAGGAGATGCGCACGCTCGTCGACCTGCCCTCTTCGGTCGCTCCGCGCCTCCTCGCCGCCTTCGACGACGCCGCGGGTGCCGCACTCGTCATCGAGGCGATCGACGGACACCACCCCGGTCGACCGTGGACGGTCGAAGATCTGCACGCCGTGGCTCAGGCCCTGCGAGCGCTCTCGACCACCGCCGCGCCGTCGGAGATGCCGCGAGCGGAAGACCGCATGATCCCCGGCTTCGCCCGGTGGACGGAGATAGCCGGGGATCCCCGTCTCCTCGAGGCTCTGCCCCACGATCTGCCGGCGCGGATGCCGCAGCTCCTGCGGATCGAGGAGGGCCTCAGCGACGCCCTGCACGGCGACGTCATCGTGCATGACGACGTGCGGGCGGACAACATCCTCATCAGCGGTGCACGAGCGCACCTGCTCGACTGGCCGCATGCATCCAGGGGCGCTGCGTGGGTCGACCTGCCCTGTCTGCTGCCGAGCATCGAGGCGTCGGGTGGGCCGACCTGCGAAGAGGCGTGGGCTGTCTTCGAAGACCACCATGCGCCGTCGCAGATCGAGTTGCTCCCCGTGATCTCCGCGTTCGCGTCGTTCCTCTGGTACCAGCAGACACAACCGGAGATTCCGCAGCTCCCTGGCCTTCGCGCCTTCCAGCGCGCGCAGGCGGTTCCGGCGCTGCGCTGGCTCGCCACGCTGCTCTGATCAGACGCGCGGCGTCACCATCGCGTCCCACCCCGACGCCGACCAGATCGGCGTCGGGGTGGGTGATCCGCGTGCCGTCCGGGGTCATGATCGTGATGAAGTCGAGCCCCGCGCCGGCGATCACGTCGAGGGAGTACGGCTCGAGCACCTGGGTCGC
>NZ_JAGYWT010000296.1:0-3075 GCF_019279095.1 Microbacterium sp. BF1
TCATAGAGGTAGGAGGTCACGGTTCCGGGGGAATCCGCGTCCTCGGAGCCGAGCTCCGGTGCGTCAGGACGATTCGTGCGCTTGTCGGCGACCTCGATCTCGAGCCCCGGCACCAGGAAGGCGGTCTATCGCGACCGTGCGTGGGCGACTGCGAACCCTCTTTGTCGGTTCAGCGACACAAGTCGTCGCTCCCACGACACTGGGCGCCGCATCCGCGTCCTAGCATCGATGTGTGAGGGACCGTGATCCCCGAGAAGCCGCAGCGCATCGTCACCCTCGGGTGGATGTCGGCGGACATCGTCGCCGCACTCACCTCGACCTCGGCGATGGACAGCTTCCTCAAGACCGCCGAGGGCGACAACTGGTACACCGGCGTGAGCCTCGAGAACCTCTACGACGTGGAGGCCGACCTGTTCGCCGCCTGGGGCGGCAGCGCGGACGAAGGGGCCTACACGGTCGAGAACAAGGTGATGTCGCGCTGGAACCCGATCGCCAACGGCTCCTACGTGATCTATGGCGACGCCGCCGAGGCCTCGGCCATCAGCGCGCCCACCGTGCTCTCGCTGAAGTACATCCTGCCGAAGTACGACGACCTCGCCGCCGCGCTGCAGGGCGAACCGACCATCACCGGCAGGTGACCCCCGAGATGTCCCTGGCGACGCACGACGGCACGGACGTCTCGAACACGGGTGCGGGGAGTCGCACGGACGACTCCCCGCACCGCAACGGGACGCTCGCGACGGGACTGGTCATCTCCGTGGCGGTGCTGGTCATCGCCGCCATCGCCTCGCTCGCGGTCGGCAGCCGTGCGATCGACCCTGCCACCGTGCTGCAGTCCCTCTTCTCGTGCGACGAGAACCCGCTTCATCTGATGATCATGGAACTGCGCGTGCCCCGCACGCTGCTCGGCATCGTCGTGGGTGCTGCTCTCGCCGTGTGCGGTGGCCTGATCCAGGCGTTCACCCGTAACCCGCTGGCCGACCCCGGCATCCTCGGGGTCAACGCCGGTGCATCGTTCGCCGTCACCGTCGCGGTCGGCGTGCTCGGGTTCACCACCCCCGGCGCCTACATGCCCTTCGCCCTCGGCGGAGCCTTCGTCCTCACCGTGCTCGTCTATATCCTCGGCTCGTTCGGCGCTTCGGGCGCGACCCCCATGAAGCTCACTCTCGCCGGCGTCGCCCTCGGCGCGGCCTTCACCGGATTCACCACCGCGATCGTGCTCCGCGACCACAGCACCCTGCAGGTCATGCGCTTCTGGGGTGTCGGCTCGATCGGCGGACGCACCCTCGACCAGGTCACCTGGGCCGTGCCCCTGATCGTCGCCGGCCTGCTGATCGGACTGCTGTGCGCGCGCTCCCTGAACGCCCTGGCCCTCGGCGACGACCTGGCGCAGGCCCTCGGCGCCCGCGTGCGGGTAACCCGCATCCTCGTCATCATCGCCGTCACCTTGCTGGCCGGAACCAGCGCCGCCGCCGCCGGCCCCATCGCCTTCGTCGGGCTCATGATCCCGCACATCGTGCGCTGGTTCACCGGTCCCGATCAGCGCTGGGTGCTCGCCTACTCCACGATCATCGGCCCCGCCTTCCTGCTGTTCGCCGACATCCTCGGGCGCATCGTGCTCCCCAACGGCGAGATGCGCGTCGGCATCGTCACCGCCCTTCTCGGAGCCCCGATCCTGATCGTGCTCGTGCGCCGCAAGCGGGTGAGCGGGCTGTGAGCATCGACCAGAAGCCGGTCACCGCGCCGAGCTCGCCGCCCCCGGCAGCCGGGTTCCCTCCCGTGGATCACGGGCGACGCCTGTTCCGGATCGAGACCTCGCGCATCGCCACGCTCATCCCCGTGCGCGCGGCCGTCGTCAGCGTCGTGCTCGTCGTCGTGATCATCGGCGCAGGTCTCGCCTCCATGACGCTCGGCGCCTACGAGGTCGACTTCGCCGCCGTCATCCGGGCGATCGTCGACCCGGCATCCGATCCCGACATCCGCCAGGTGGTGTTCGAGTGGCGCCTGCCGCGTGTGCTGTTCGCCGTGCTGTGCGGCGCGGCCCTCGCCCTCGCCGGTGGGATCTTCCAATCGCTCACACGCAATCCGCTCGGCTCCCCCGACATCATCGGCTTCGGCATCGGCGCGCAGTTCGGCGTGACGCTCGTGATGATCGTCTTCGAGCCGAACACCTACATGTTCAAGGCGGCGGGTGCGCTGATCGGCGGCCTGTTCACCGCGCTGCTGGTCTACGTGCTCGCCAACAAGAACACGATGTCGTCGTTCCGGCTCATCATCGTCGGCATCGGCGTCTCGGCCGGACTCGGATCGCTCACCTCGTGGATCCTGATCTCGGTCAGCGTCGGGAGTGAGGGGTCCCAGTGCGTGACTCTGGGACCCCTCGTGTGCTGCGGGTCACGTTGTGTGTGCCCGAATCCCCGCAGCGGTTGGGCGCCGGCTTACCAACCGAGGTCATCGGCGCGGCTGGTGAGACGTGCAGAGCGTTAGCTGCTCGTCGGGTGGGTGTAGGCCATGGGGTCGGTAGACATCCCTCCGGGCGGGGGGTCGCCGGAGGCGGCGAGGGGGTTGACTCCTCGCGCGTCAAGCTTCGCCCGACGACCTAGAGGCCGTTTCGGATGCCCTCGATCAGGCTCGCGCGTCGTCGAGTGTTGCTGTTTCGTTGTCACGGAGCTCAGCCGGGAACACAAAGAAGCCCCGCCTGCCCTGATTCCAGGGCCAGACGGGGCATCCTAAGTGGACGCGACGGCGGGAGTCGAACCCGCAACGCCTTCAGGTATGAACTGAGGCCCGGGACCGCCCGGATCGCCGCGATGGGATCGACGTTACCCGGCCGTGATCTTTCCCGCCAGGATCATTGCCTGGGATAACACCATGAGTCCGCGGATGACGGACACCGGACATCCGCGAAGCGCAGGATGCGCGCACCTCGGAGACTGAGCGCACCGACGCCCCGAAGGTTCAGCGCCGGAGGGAGTCGTCGAACGGGTTGGGTTCGAGCGTGTAGTCGGTCGAGGCGTCCGCCCAGGTGCCACCGTCCGACGGCTGCCGGCGCCGACGCAGCGCGGCGAGTGCCCT
>NZ_JAGYWT010000297.1:0-3062 GCF_019279095.1 Microbacterium sp. BF1
GGCTTGACCCAGAGACTGAACGTGAAGCTCTGGGACGCATCGACCGGGGCGCCCAAGGAAGTGATCTCGTATCCTGCAGTCGCCACGTTGGTGGACAGCACCGGAGACGTGAAGGGGAAGTCGGGGAGGTCTGTCGAGGTCGTGGAGGCCGTGGCGGGAATCATGAGATCGAGAGCAGCCGAGCCGATCCAGGGGTTGGCGTCAGGGATCGCTTCCGGAAGCGGCGAAGACATCGCAGTGAGCTGCCAGGCGTGCCCGGCATCGAGGTTGGCCGGGGCCGCCGGGGTGCCGGTGTTCCCTCCCGGATACAGCGGGTGTCCCGTGGCCGCGGACTGATTGCCCGCCTTGTCGAACGCTGACACCCAAACCGTCGAGAGGGAGTCGGTCGGTGCGACCGTGAGCGTCGTCGAGCCGGCACCCGTCTTGCACGCCCAGCGGACGCTGTTGGTCACGGTTGTCGCACAGTCCGGAAGCGCGGCGCCCACCGCCACAGTGCCATCCGCCGGCACCGGAGGTGCCGGGGCAACCAGCTGCGTGGGCGTCACCCAGTACACATAGCCCGCGACGTCCGAGTCGCCGGTTGCGGACAGCGGGATTCCCGTGCCGACGACATAGGACGCTCCCGTCGGTGCGGTCACCGCGGGTACAGCGGGCTTCGTAGTATCCACCGTGAAGTAGCACCATTCCGATGGCCCGACACCATTGTGGAGGTGATCACTTCCCCACGCACGCCAGGCGTACGTCTCACCGTTGGTCAGTCCAGGGAATGTCACGGATTTGAGCCCCTGCGCGCCGAGCCCGCTCGCACGGTCCTGGATCCTGGTGTTCAGATCCGACGCCCTCATGAGGTGGAAGTTCGTATCGACGTTGCCCGGGTCCGGGTCGGTCTGATTCACCTGCACGGTCACGTCGGACTGACCGATCATCGCCGGTGCCGCGGCCGTGCCGCACTGACGGTTCGGGGACGTGAACACGGGAGACGTCGGCACGTTGGGTGGGCTGTTGTAGGAGACCGTCAGAAGCGCTGCGGGTGAGAACCACCGCCGCGAGCGAGCGCCGGCAGCGGTGATCCCCAAGCGGGTCTCGGATTCGTTGGCATTCACGCCGTTGGCAATCGCACCAGTCACGTTCCAGCCCACCGCTGTGGTGGGGCTGCCGCAATTACCGGGGTTCTGACTCTGAATCAGACCGCCCCAGGAAGTTCCGGCAGCGAGCTGCTGGTTTCGGGAGAACCCCGGCGACGGCGAAAGACCGTAAGCGTGGATACCGATCGGATCCGGTGCACACCACAGCACCTTGGTCATGGTGGTGCTCAGGACGGCATTCATGACCTTCTTGCCCGCGAGCTGCCAGATCGGGAACTGGAAGAACATGTCCGAGGCGAAGGGTGCACTGACTCCGACACGCAACAGATTCGCGTTCAGGTAGCCCTGAGCGGGGAACTCGGCATCCGTGTACCATGACGCGCTCTGCCACGACGACCAGTCGGGGTCGACGTAGATCGGGTAAGTGATCTCGTCGCCCGAGCGCTTCTCTTGCGTGTCGACAGACGCGCCGACATCCAACGAGACCCGCTCCGCATCGACCTCCTGCGTCACGGGGAGGGCCGGCTCATCCCCACCCGGTACCCGATAGGTCCCCCCATTCGACGAGTCCCACCACAGCGGCTGCCCGGCCACGAGCTGCGACCCATCGGCTACCTCAGCCTCAACCGATCAATTCGCACCCTTCGTCAGATCCGCGCCCTCGATGACGACATGCAGGTCGTCCAATCGGCTCGACCGTGCCGCCTTCTCATTCTTGACGACGTAGACAGCCATCTGTCCAGTCACGGTGGCGATCATCTTCAGATCGACACCCGGCAGTACTTCGGTATAGGTGGCGGTGTCGCCATCGACGGTGGGAACCGGAAGCGTTCCGTATGGCCACCGTTCCGACACCCATTCCCCGGTCTCGGTCTGCACCTGGGCAAGCTGGTCGGAGCCGCCAGAAGAAAAGCGGACAGGGGCGACAGAAGCGACAGGTTCGAGCCATTCACCGACCGGGGCGAGCGTCGTGTCGACGGGCACCCAGTCGCCGTCCTGCTCCACCCGCACCGGAAGACTAAGGCGTGTCTCCTAATCAGTGGGGCCCACCTCTCGTGGTGCGAACGGCTGTTCCGATGGGGCGCGAAGGAGCCTCAAGCACCCGGACACTAGAATGCCTAGGTGCCTGAGCAGATACTGACTGAACGTCTACTGATGCGCCGGTGGCGGCCTGAGGACCGCCGTCCATTCGCTGAGATGAACGCCGATGCGAGAGTTATGGAGTTCTTCCCGGGTGTGCTTGATCGGCAAGACAGCGACGCCTTGGCTGCCCGCGCTGCGGCCCACCTCGCCGAGCAGGGTTGGGGCTTGTGGGCTCTCGAGGTCGCTGAAAGCGAGGATCGCGGTCGCTTCGCCGGTTTTACTGGCCTTGCCGTCCCCTCCTGGGAGGCAGCTTTCACACCCTGCGTAGAGATTGGTTGGCGCCTGGCTCGATGGGCGTGGGGACGCGGCTACGCGTCCGAAGCGGCACGAGCGGCCCTACAGGTCGCCTTCGTCGACCTCGGTCTGGACGAGGTGGTTTCGTTCACCGCCGTACAGAATGAACGATCCCAGGCGGTCATGCGCCGCATTGGCATGACCCGCGATATCGAGGGCGACTTTGACTACCCCACAATTCCGATTGGTCACCCGATGCGCCGCAGCGTGCTCTACCGCCTGCGATTAGAAGACTGGCAGCCTGACGGAGTGGGCCCAAGGTAGGGCGTGTGTCTTGGTCTGAGTTGCGCTGACCAGAGGGTGCTGGCTCTCAGGACGGTTCCGGCCGTGGTAGGTGATCGTGAGTTTGCTCCATCTGCGGGCCAGTCCGCGCAAATGCTGGTGCGCACGCTGCTCGCCATGACGCTCGGCGACTAGGTGTGATGTCCAGGCAGGTTGTTTTCGATTCTGCTGATGGGCGGGGCTCCGATCGCGGAGTGGTGCCTGTGATGATTGTAGAAGTGCAGCCAGCCCGGGAGTGCTTTGCGGCGCTCAGTCTCT
>NZ_JAGYWT010000298.1:0-3056 GCF_019279095.1 Microbacterium sp. BF1
ATCGACGGTCTCGGATTGCTCAGTTGGTGTCTTCAATTCAGTGTTCATGACGTGATTCATCTTCCCGGACGACCGAAGCCGAACCGATCACGCCGAACCCCTCACACACAAACTTTCCGACAGACCCTCCCCACCCCCTTTTTTCTGCAGCGGGAGAGCCACTGATGGATGAACCGGGACGAGGCGTTCTGCCGTTGTGGGGTCAATCCGGGGCGAGCTCTGTCGGCGCGTTGCTTCCGTGACGCTCCCAGCGGATACCGGCATAGTCATTGAACCGGAGAACGGCTACCGTTCCGGTGTCGAACTCGGCTCGCCGCACACTGGTCGTGTCGGAAAGCGAGTGTTTGTTTGAGAACACCGGCACTTGCACCACGGACTTCTCAGTGCCGCCCACAGCGTTCCGCAAGTCAACGTCGAAAATGAAGCCGTCGCTGGTGTTCTGAATCCCAAGGGTCAGGCGAACGTCGTCGACACCGTAGTCGATGTCGGAGATCTGGGCGTGAACGTGTTGCGCCTGGCGAATGCGACGATCAGCCGCATCCGCCAGATAGGCGTCCCGGGCCGTCTTCGCCGCGCGCGCGGCTTGGAAGGCCGCGTATGCCGTGAACAACGCGGCGAGAAGAGCGATCAGCGCGGACACGATCGCGATGACTGTTGTCGGGACGTCTGATGCCAGCTGAACCACTCCTGGACTCGGGAATGGTGAAGGCATGGCCTCAAGATACTGAAGGGGTATGCAGATCTCGCACCCCCTTGGCCTCCGCGACAACCCGTAGTCCGCAAACAGTCCGCAGAACGTACCAACACGGACAGCAAAAACCGGCACCACCCAACAGCTACAGCCGCGAGTTCCAGCGCCCCCAGCAACTCTCGTCACCGACCAGCAATCCTGGGGCAGTTCATCAACTACCGGTAACCCACCGGGACACATCGAGAGAGGGGGTCGAGTGCAGCGCACTCGACCCCCTCTCTCGTCATTGTTGGATTGCATACTGATATATGGGTTTAGGTACCCAAGACTGGAAGCGGTCGACTCGATGCGACCGATGACGCGAACGCCGCGTGACGCACTGCCGTCGTAGGGCTACGCGATTTCGGGATTGCGAGCTTGCCCTCGTGGGGACGAGGCCGCGGCAGTTCCATGCGCTCGCGTCTTCGGTGGCCGGCGGATGCCCAGCATCCGCCGGCCACGGAACCCACGAGCACGAAGAGCACGGGCACGACGAGCCCGCCTGAGCCACGATGCGCGCCCCCACGCGGACTGCCGACTCAGGTGGGGGATATTGGCATCCGACGCGACTTCATGATGTAGTTGCCCTCCCGGGCGAATCATGGGGCGCTCGGGATCAGAAGGGCAACTGGGGGCAGATCCATGGGGAATATCGGATCGACGAACGTCGGCGAGAGCAAGCAGCTCTTGGCCGAGGAGGTCTTCCACCACATCGGCAGGCAGATCATCGACGGCACGCTGGCCGCGGGTGAGCGCATCCGCGATGTCGATGTCGCGGAAGAACTGCACGTGTCACGGACACCGGTGCGCGAGGCGCTGCAGCGGTTGGAACGGCTGGGCATGGTCACGATGTACCCGAGCCGGTACACGGAGGTCACGGCGGTGACGGCGGAGACCATCGCCCAATCGCTCGTGTTCGCCGGCTACCAGGCGGGAATCGCCGCGCGACTGGCGGTGCCGCAGATCACGGCCGCTCAACGCGAGCATGTGCTCGCGCTGGTCAACGCCATGCGCGCAGCTCTGGAAGACGGAGCCGGCACCTCGAACGCCCGATGGGCGGTGTTCTCCTACCTCGGCGAGCACAGCGGCAACGCGCAGCATCGCACGCTGATCGACGACGCGAGCATGGTCCTGTTCCGCAACCTTCGCGACTGGGTGGTCCCGCCGTCCGATCGCGCACGGATGGCGCAGATCTACGTCGCCGAACCGTCCGCACCGATGATCTGCAGGATCTCGTCGTCGAGCGCATCGATGTCCTTGCCGCCGGGGCCGCCCGCGCGTTCGGTGAGCTCTTCGAGGCGCTGTTCCGCCGCGCGCTCGGTGCTGCCGTGGATGCTGGCGCTGAGCACGCCGTAGAACGAGAAGGCGCCGATGAGGAGTGCGACGGCGACGACGACGGTGGCGCCGAGCGTGGTCCTGCCGCGCACGGAGCGCCAGCTGCGACTAGCCACCGTCGGCCGCCAGCCGGTAGCCCGCTCCGCGGATGGTCTCGATCGCCTCGCGTCCGAACGGCTTGTCGAGCTTGCGGCGCAGGTGCCCGACGTAGACCTCGACGATGTTGGGATCGCCGTCGAAGTCGTCGTCCCAGACGCCGTCGATGAGGGTGCGCTTCGACAGCACCTGGCCGCGATGACGCATCAGGTATTCGAGCACCGAGAACTCCCGAGCGGTCAGGCTCACGGGAGTCTCGCCCCGCCAGACCCGGTGCGCTGCGGGATCGAGCCGTAGATCGCCCGCTTCCAGGATCGCCGGACGCGCGACGGCGCCGCGCCGCACGAGAGCACGCAGGCGCGCGACGAGGATCGCGAACGAGAAGGGCTTGGTGACGTAGTCGTCGGCCCCGGTCTCGAGCGCTTCGACCTGGTCCCACTCGCCGTCCTTCGCCGTGAGCATCAGCACGGGGGTCCAGTTCTCCTCGGCCCTGAGCGCCTCGCACACCTTCCAGCCGCTCATGCCCGGCATCATCAGGTCGAGCACGATCGCGTCGTAGCGTGTCTCACGCGCGCGCCAGAGTCCGTCGACGCCGTTGTGTGCCACGTCGACGGCGAACCCCTCGGCCTCCAGGCCGCGGCGCACGCCCTCGGCCAGACGCACCTCGTCGTCCACCACCAGGATCCGCATGCCTCCAGTGTGGCCGCTCGACGCTGAATCGGGGCTGAAGCGGGTCGTGAGCCTCAGGCGTTGAGAGCGGCCTGGATCTCGCGGATCACCTCCCCGAGCGTGCCGGAGGCGAGCAGGCCCGGGCCGAGGGGGCCCGCGGTGTCGGAGCCGAGGGGAGGCAGTCTCCGGAGTGCGGATGCGACCTCGGGCGACAGGGCGGCGAGCT
>NZ_JAGYWT010000299.1:0-3050 GCF_019279095.1 Microbacterium sp. BF1
GCCAGCTGCTCGCCCTCGAGCACCGCGCCTGCAGTGATGCAGGCGATGGCCTGCAGGGGCTTGAGGCTGGAGCGCGGCAGGATCAGCGCATCGGCATTGCCGTGACGGGCGACGACGTCGCCGTCGGTGCCGGCGACCTCGAACCCTTCGAGACGTGCCACATAGTCGCGATGCAGTTCGAGGGTCAGAGAATCGTCGTCGACGATGAGGGTGCGGATCATTGCTGCGACCTCCGCGGTGACGCGGCCGGAAGGATGACCCGGAATGTCGTCGGGTCGTCGCTCACCGTCACCGAGCCGCCCGCTCCGATCACCACGGAACGCACGAGCGCCAGGCCGATGCCGCGTCCCTGCGCATCGGCGGGCTTCGTGGAGTAGCCCTGGTCGAAGATCCGCTCACGCACGGCCGGCGGGATTCCGGGACCGCTGTCCGAAACCTCCAGCACGATCCCCGCACCCTCGTGCGAGCGGAGAGAGACCTGCACCCAGAGGTCGTCCGACTCGACGGCGGCATCCATGGCGTTGTCGACGAGGTTGCCGAGCACCGAGACGGCATCGACGGGCGACAGCGGCGTGCCGGGTGCGTCCGGCTCGATGTGCACCCGCCAGTCTATGCCGCGCTCCTTGGCCTGGGAGGCCTTGCCCAGCAGGAGCGCGCCGACAGCGGGATCACCGTGACGTCGCGCGGTCACCTGATCGACGAGCGACTGGCTCTGTCGAGACGTCTCCGTGAGGATCTCGATCGCCTCGTCACGGCGTCCGAGCTCGAGCAGCGCCACCGCCGCGTGCATCCGGTTCCCGTGCTCGTGGGTCTGTGCACGCAGGGCCTCTCCGAGGGTGCGGATCGACTCGTACGAGGACACCGCATCACGCACCTGCCCGGGCGGCAGGTCGCCGGCGATGCGACGGGTCACCCGACGGGCGATCACCGCGCCGCCGGCGCCGAGCGCGACGAGGCCCACCGTGATACCGAGCGTGAGCGGCAGGCGGCGGATCAGGGTATCGGTGATGGATTCTGTCGTCACACCGGCGGCGACCCAGCCGATCAGTTCTCCATCCGCTGCGGTGACGGGAGTGATCGTGCGCACGGAGGGTCCGAGGGTTCCGGTGAACTCCTCGGTCAGAGTCTGCGGTGACGCGGGGATCGTGCCCAGGTAGATCCCGCCGATCTGGTCGGCGTCGGGGTGGGTGATCCGCGTGCCGTCCGGGGTCATGATCGTGATGAAGTCGAGCCCCGCGCCGGCGATCACGTCGAGGGAGTACGGCTCGAGCACCTGGGTCGCCGCGCCCTGATCGTTCGAGCGCAGACCGTCGATCACCAGAGGCGAGGCGGCGAAGGAGGCCGAGGTGGCCGCCGTCACCCGTTCGGCCTCGGCGCGGATCGATCGTTGCGCTTCGATGACGAGGAAGACCGCCACGAGGGCGCCGATCACGACCGCCGCGACAAGCAGCACCACGAAGACGCGTGAGGCGGTGCTGCGGCTGCGGGAGGTGTGCGCCATCGCTTCCTCCGATCGTCGATGCTCAGGTGCCGTGACCAATACGACCACAACTCGCCCCGATGCGTGAAGTCGGACACCGTGATCACTGATCGGCGGCGAAGCAGCCGCCCACCCGGACGAAGACGTCGAAGATCGAGGAGGACGCGATGGCGCTCACAACAGGATTCTCACTGCCGAAGTTCAATTGGCGCCGAGGGAAGCAATCGTGGGATCGGCACACGTGGCTGTATGTGTCCGTGCTCCTCGCGGTCGTGCTCGGCGCCGTCGTCGGCCTCGTCTGGCCGGAGGTCGGACAGGCGTTCGAACCGCTGGGCAAGGGTTTCGTCGCGCTGATCAAGATGATGATCGCGCCGATCATCTTCTGCACGATCGTGGTCGGGGTGGGTTCCATCGCAAAGGCGGCCACCGTCGGCAAGATCGGGGGGCTGGCGCTGCTGTACTTCATGATCATGTCCACCTTCGCGCTCGCGATCGGACTCGTCGTCGGCAACATCATCCACCCCGGCGCGGGACTGGACATGGCCTCCTCCACCTACGACGCGGTCGAAGCGGAGGCCAAGACGACGCAGGAGTTCATCCTCGGCATCATCCCGACCACGTTCTTCTCGGCTTTCACCGGGGAGAGCGTGCTGCAGGTGCTGTTCATCGCGCTGCTCGTCGGCTTCGCCCTCCAGGGGCTCGGGGATCGCGGCGCCCCGATCATGGAGGCGGTCAAGCAGCTCCAGAAGCTGGTCTTCCGCATCCTCGGAATGATCCTGTGGCTCGCGCCGCTCGGAGCGTTCGGCGCGATCGCGGCCGTCGTGGGCAAGACCGGCGTCGCGGCGATCTGGAGCCTGGGCACGCTGATGATCGCGTTCTACATCACCTGCATCCTGTTCATCGTCGTGATCCTCGGGGTGCTGCTGTGGACGGTGACCCGCGTGAACATCTTCGCCCTCATGAAGTACCTGGCCAGGGAGTACCTGCTCATCGTCGGCACCTCCTCGTCGGAATCGGCGCTTCCTCGACTGATCGCGAAGATGGAGTTCGTCGGCGTCTCCAAGCCCGTGGTGGGCATCACCGTCCCGACCGGGTACTCGTTCAACCTCGACGGTACGGCGATCTACCTCACGATGGCCTCGCTGTTCATCGCCACGGGGATGGGGCAGCCGATGACGATCGGTGAGCAGATCGGTCTGCTGGTGTTCATGATCATCGCGAGCAAGGGCGCAGCGGGGGTTACCGGTGCCGGTCTTGCCACCCTCGCCGGTGGTCTCCAGGCCTATCGTCCCGATCTGGTGGACGGCGTCGGCGTGATCGTGGGCATCGACCGGTTCATGTCGGAAGGGCGCGCGCTCACGAACTTCACGGGCAACGCGGTGGCGACGCTCCTCATCGGCACCTGGACGAAGCAGATCGACCGCGCCCGCGTGCGTCGGGTGCTCAGCGGCGAAGTCCCCTTCGACGAGTCGCTGCTCGACGGCGTGGACGCCCACGGGCAGGTGGATGCCCCGCAGGCCGCTGACGTGCAGGAGCTTCGTGAGGCGGCCGTCGCAGAGATGGCGGCGAA
>NZ_JAGYWT010000003.1:0-17898 GCF_019279095.1 Microbacterium sp. BF1
GCCTTCGTCGATCTCGCCGCCCTCGGAGTCGCCGACCGCTGGGCCGACATCGCCGTGGCATCGATGAGCACGATGTGGAACTTCGGCACCGGATGGGAGGACACCCTCATCGAGGCGTACGGCGTCGACCCCGACCGCGACCGACTCGCGTACTACCTGCGGCTCTGGAACGAGACCTGACCCGGACCTCTCCGAGGCGGCCGTCGAGGCCGTCGTGCACCGTCTCCGTCCGCCCGGCGGCACCCGGATGATCGTCTCGAGGAGTAACGTCACTTCTCGTGTTGACCCTCCCCGCTCCGGCGCGTCGCCTCCCGCGTCGGCAGGGCTTCGCCCCCGCCCAGGCGATCGCCCTCGGCTTCGGGGCGGCGATCCTCGTCGGCACCGCGCTTCTGATGCTCCCGTTCTCGTCGCGCAGCGGCGTCTGGACGAACTTCGTCGATGCGCTCTTCACCTCCACCTCTGCGGTGTGCGTGACGGGACTCATCGTGGTCGACACCGCGACCTACTGGAGCCCGTTCGGCAAAGTCGTGATCCTGCTCCTGATCCAGCTCGGCGGGCTCGGCATCATGCTCTTCGCGGCCCTGATCGGCTTCGCGCTCGCTCGCAAGCTCAGCGTGCGTTCACGGATCTTCGCCGGCACCGAGACGAAGTCCACGGGTGTGGGCGACATGAAGCGCACCGCGATCGGCATCCTGATCACGACCTTGATCATCGAGGCGGCGGTCGCGACGGTCCTGTTCGTCCGCTTCTGGACCGGCTACGACTACGACGTGGGCCGAGCCGCCTGGCACGCCGTCTTCCACGCCGTGTCGTCCTTCAACAACGCGGGGTTCGCGCTGTACACCGACAGCCTGATCGGGTTCGTGTCCGACCCGTGGATCTGCATCCCGATCTGCATCGCGATCATCCTCGGCGGGCTCGGCTTCCCCGTGCTTCGACAGCTCCGGAAGGAGTTCAGGAACCCGCTGCACTGGTCGATGAACACGCGGATCGTGCTCGTCGCCACCCTCGTCCTGCTCACCCTCGGCACGGGGTTCACGGTGGTCGTGGAGTGGAACAATCCCGGCACGCTGGGACCGCTCGATCCCGCCTCCCGCATGCTGGCGGGGTTCTTCCATTCGGTGCAGGCCCGCACGGCCGGCTTCAACTCCGTGGACACCTCGCTCATGCACGATGAGACCTGGCTCGTCACAGATGTGCTGATGTTCATCGGAGGCGGACCGGCAGGCACCGCCGGCGGCATCAAGGTGACGACCTTCGCCGTCCTGTTGTTCATCATGTGGACCGAGTTCCGCGGCGGGACCGCGGTGAACGTGTTCGGCAAGCGGCTCTCGCGGTCTGTGCACAGGGAGGCCATCACCGTGGTGATCGTCGCCCTCGCCGCGGTGATGAGCGCAGTGATCGCGATACTCGCGATGACGGATCTCGACCTCGATCGCGTGCTCTTCGAAGTCGTCTCGGCGTTCGGTACCGTCGGCATGTCTACCGGCATCACGGCCGATCTGCCGGCGGCCGCGCAGCTCATCCTCGTTCTCCTGATGTTCCTCGGCCGGCTCGGACCGCTGACGCTGGGTTCCGCACTGGCCCTGCGCCAACGGCAGACGGCGTACGAGCTGCCCAAGGAGCGCCCGGCGATCGGCTGACCGGTCTCCCCCCACGATCGCTCGACGACAAGGACACCACATGACCAAGTTCCTCTCCTTCACCCCCGACGCCCGGCGCATCGCCGAAGCCGATTCCGTCGCGGTGATCGGCCTCGGACGCTTCGGGACCTCCCTCGCGCTCGAACTGATGTCGTCGGGCACCGAGGTCCTCGGCATCGACGCCGACGAGGACATCGTGCAGTCCCTCAACGGCGAGCTCACACAGGTGGTCAGAGCGGACTCGACGCGGCTCGACGTGCTCCAACAGCTCGCGGTCGGCGAGTTCGATCGTGTCGTCCTCGCGATCGGCAACGACATCACCGCGTCGATCCTCACCGCGTCCCTGCTGCTCCAGTTGCAGGTGCCCGTGATCTGGGCCAAAGCGGTCGACGAGCAGCACGGGGCGGTCCTCGAACAGCTCGGCGTGCATCGCGTCATCTATCCGGAGATTCACACTCGTGTCGAAGCGGCTCGGTCACTCGTCGATCTCGGTCACGAGCGACATCTACACGCACCTGATCGGCGACGCCGCTCGACGTGCTGCGGAGAGCGCATCAGCGCTCGTTCCGCGAGCAACTGCACAACGAGTGCACAACCACGGCATGAAGGCGGATACGACAGAGGCTCGGAACCTCGCGACTTCCTCGTGATTCCGAGCCTCTCAATGGTCGGGCTGACAGGATTTGAACCTGCGACCCCTTGACCCCCAGTCAAGTGCGCTACCAAGCTGCGCCACATCCCGTTGTTTAGTTTTCGGACAGTCCCGCCGCTCTAACTCACCTGACCCCCAGGCGTCCAAACGGTTCTACTCGGGCCAAGAACCGCGTAGTTCCAGGGCTCAGATCATGCTCGGCAGGTCATGACTTGCACGGTTTGCATGATTCTGGTCCCCTTCTGGTCCCCTGAGAATCCGAACTTCGCGCGTCCAAGCCATCGAGCAAGGTATCCGGCGCGGCATCAGCGATTCCCTCACCAGGCAGCCGAAGCGTGGGCTCTGTGAAAATGATGTGGGCAAGGTTGCATAAGGTTGAATGACTTGATGTAGGATGGGGAACCATGAGCAATGAGTACGTCGACTATCTGACCATCGCGCAGGCCGCCGCCTATGTGGGCGTCTCGGCGGCCACATTGCGCCGGTGGGATGCGGCAGGCACGCTGACCGCCGTCCGTCGCCCCGGCAGCCAGTACCGCTTTTATCGCATTGCTGACCTGGAGCCGTTTCGCCTTGAGTACAACACCGCGGAGAAAGCCAAGGACGTGGTCGCTGGCTTCTTCGACGCAGCAGACGCAGCGATTAGCGGCAACCCGCAGCTGCGTGAACCTCAGAAGGAGGCCTACGAAGCCGCCATCGAGCACTTCGCTCAGAAGACGACGCCGGCGATCATCCAGCTACCGGTCGGCTGCGGAAAGACAGGTGTCGCGGCGATCCTCCCCTTCAATCTCTCACACAAGCGGACGCTCATCATCGCGCCGAACACCACCATCCGGCAGGGTCTCTACGCCGACCTGAACATCTCGAACGCCTCCTGCTTCTGGAAGAAGGCGGGCGTCCTCGACTCCTTCACGTCCGGACCGTTCACGGCGTTGGTCGACGGCCCGAAGGCCAACATGGACGACTGCGTCAACAGCCACATCGTCGTCGCCAATATCCAGCAGCTTGCCAGCAGCGCCGATCGCTGGCTATCGCAGTTCCCGAGCGACTTCTTCGACCTAGTGATCATCGACGAGGGCCACCACGTCGCCGCCGAGAGCTGGCAGAAGGTCGTGCGGGCGTTCCCCCAAGCGCGCTTCGTCAGCCTGACTGCGACACCTTTTCGTGCCGACAATAAGGAACTGCTCGGTGACCTGATCTATCGGTACCCCTTCGCTCGAGCCATGCTTAACGGCTACATCAAGCACATCGTCTCCGCCTCAGCACATCCAGCCGAGATCACCTTCACCGCGCGCGGCGGAAGCGACACCTACACGCTGGACCAGATCCTCGAACTCAAAGAAGAGGCCTGGTTCCGTCGCGGGGTCGCGCTGTCGGACGAGTGCAACCGCCACATCGCCGAGAAGGCAGCTGAGAAGCTCCAGGCGCTCCGGGCGGCGACTGGCTTCCCTCACCAGATCGCAGCGTCAGCGATGTCGATCGATCACGCCGATCAAGTGCGCGCGATCTTCCAAGAGATGGGCCTGCAAGCAGAGACCATCCACAGCAGGCTCGCTGACGACCGGAAGGCCGCGGTGCTCGCCAAGCTCCGCAACAACCAGATTGACGTCATCGTGCAGGTGGCCATGCTCGGCGAGGGATTCGACCATCCCCCACTGAGCGTGGCAGCCATCTTCCGCCCCTACCGTTCTTTGTCGCCTTACATTCAGTTCGTCGGCCGCGTGATGCGTACTGTCGACCTAAACGACCCGAACAGCCCCAACAACCAGGGCTTCGTGGTCTCCCACGTCGGCCTCAATAACGAAGAGCAGTGGGACGAGTTCCGCGACCTCGATACCCACGACCAGCAGATCGTCCGAGGGTGGGCCCGTGGAGAAGGAGCCGAATCGACCGGACGAAACGGCAACCGCGATCCCGAACAGACGGCGCAGCGCTTCGACGACCCTGTGGCCCAGGACGAGCGCCTCAGCCACTTTCTCAATCGCTCGTTCCTAGACCCCAACGACGATCGGGTCATCGACGAGATGCTGGACGCCAAGGGACCGGGCGGCTTCTCCTTCCGCGAGCTCGGCATCACCGCGGACATGCTGCGGGCACAGTTGTCTCACCGCAAAGAGCACGAGGAGGAGCCCGCCGACTCGGTGCCGGTCCAGCCACAGGTTAGGCGTCAGACACTGCGGGCCCGGCTTGACAGCCGCTCAAAGTCGATCCATCAGCGCATACTCGCCGACCTCGGTCTCGCCCGCGCCGGCTTCGACGTCAGCAGGGCCATCAAGGGAGCGCGCGGCAACAACGCCGACGCGCTTTACGTCCTGCTGAACCGGGAGATCAACGCGTTCGCTGGGCAGGGAAAGAAGAGTCGAGACAAGTGGACACTCGACCAGCTACAAGCCGCCTATGACTCGCTCGACGAGATCGGAGACCAGGTGGCCGAGATGATCAGAACAGCGATCGAGGAGTGAACCGATGGCCGCGGTAAAGAACATCCTGAAGCACGTCAGCGCGGAGACAGCGGGGCGACGACGGAAGTGCTACCGGAAGAAGACGCATGTGATCCTGAAAGGTGATCCATGCCTCGTCGTCCGCGACGGACCGCAGAGCCAGACCACGTATTGCACTCTCTGCGCCTCCGAGATCCTGGCGCAGGCGGACAAGTCGCTCGCGGCACTTCATAAGCGCTTCGCAGCTCTCCACGACGCGGGATCTCAGGCATGATGGCAGCCGATGATGGTGTCGCTGAGAATGTTGACGGGTGCGAACCGGCACAGGGCGTTTCGGAGGTGGGCTGATTCAGGGTGGTATCGCCCGGATCGTGAAGAAAAGCGAACCACATCAGCGAGGTGATCGCGGACACGCGCGCGAGCTGGTCCCGATCGTTCGGGTCGTCCGCACCTGGCGCACAGCAGATGTCCGATCCTGCGCCTCAACGAAGTGCGGGCGGGAGCGTGGCGGTGTGTCAACTTCCCCGGTGTATGGCAACGACCGTGGATGGTTGGAAGCGGATACTGGAGGGGTCTCCTACGATGGTATACATCATGGATTCGGGAACGTATCCGGGTGTGCGCAGCCAGCCTTGGACACGCGCTCTCTGTCCTCGTTCGTCCGCGATTTCGAGGAGGATCGCTTCGGCATCTTCGTAGAGGTGTGTGGAGCGAAGCCGTCCGGCCGACCGTCGACCCATGAACTCCTCGATGGGTGGTGTTCCTGTGGCGGCACTGGCGGCCCATTCCATCAGTTTCCCGTTCCCGTAGATGATGTCCGTGATCACGTTGTTGGTCTGCACGCGGTGCCAGACGTCCATGAACGTGGTCTGCGGGATCGTTCCCGCGATCGCCTCGCTCATATTTGCCAGCAGGCGTGTCATGAAGACGGAATTGTGGTGAACGCCGACGGGAACAAGGGTGCTGAGCACGGCTCGTGCGCCGGCTCGGACGAGGAGGTCGGCGACGGCGACGGGCCCTGCTCCGCGGGGACCGGAGTGGCATGCGCTCAGAATCACGAGTGGTGGCATGGGTCCGAGGTCGTCGCCGGTGCTGTGATTTTCGCCGATGGCGAGGCCCGCCATGTTGGCGTCGGCATCGTAGACACCGTGCGCGCTGAGGACGAGGACCTCAGGGCGGTGAGCGGCAATCGCGTTTGCAACGTCTGCCGGAGTGGACGCATCAACGATGTCGACAGAGATGGATCGGGCCGGGTCGGTGAGGTGCGTGGCCGCGGAAGTCCAGGCTTGCCGGGAGGCGACACCGACTGGGTCGGTGGCGGGGATGCATTCGACGACGAGGATACGCATTCCCTCGCTGAGGTCGACGGGGTGGTCCGGGATGAACTCGATTTGGAAGGCTCGAGTGAGCGGGTTGATAGGACGGTAGGCGATCGGGACGAGTGCGGCGAGCGGAGTGGAGTGGCCGGGCAGGCGTACGAGCCCGATCGGGAAGTTCGTGAACGCGTCGATACGGGACGCGGTGCGCAGGATGTTGTTGAACCTATTGGTGAAGAAGGGCCGCATTGCTTCGTCGAGCTTGGCGCGAAGGCGTGCTTCCTTGGCGGGCGTTATTCCACGGTTCGACCGTGCGCTATCGATCCAGTAGCGTTCGAGGTCGGCGAGTGCGAGGAACGCCGCGTCGGGGATGGGGTCAGTGATAACGCCGACGGAGTTGTCCCCGGCAGTGTTATGCGCGACAAGCAGGCGGAGGACATCCGGCGGGTCGCCGGGCGCGGTGCCCGGTGGGGTCGCTGTGGGCTGCTTAGCCAGCGTGGGAGATGTTGTTCGTGTCTCTTGCGCGAGGCGGCCGACGAGACGCCGATAGCGAGGAGCGACGCCGGGCATGCCGAGGGTCAATGGCACGTTGAGATTGCGTGCGGCTTGGGCGAGTTCGACGTCCACCACTTCTCCGGCGTCGGCGATCGAGTGACCGTCATCTTCCAAGTTGGCCATCGTGTCGAGGAAGGCGCGCCAATTCAGCAAGTTGATCGCTCCGTCGTAGAAACTTGCGTCGTGTGTCCACGTGGGTGCTCCGGTTCTTTCGATGGCTTTCAGGAGCCGACGGAGCGCGAGCGCGGAACCGTTTGGGGCGATGGTTGGGGACCACTCGGGCGGGCGAGGATCGAGCGAAACCCCGTGGGGGAAGTCAGGCTTCCAGAGGTCGCTGATTGTCTGCCAGTGGCTTTTCAGCATCGCGGCGTTCAGGTCTCTGACGCGAACCGGTGGGAGCGCGAATCCGCCGTCTCTGGATGCGGCGGTCGCGGCGGTGAAGTTGTCGTCATCGCTGATGATCAGCATGGGTTCCCCGAGTCGAGTGAGCCCGGCGAGCATCATCGGGTTCTGGATCGCGTATGGCGGCACGGGAAAGATGAGGTGTCGGCGCTTTTCGCGGAGTTGGTCGCGAATAGCGGACATGTAGGGGATATCGACGGTGTCGAATCGGGTCGAGGGCAGGTGGAGGGCGTACCAGACCGCGGGCAGGATTGGCACAAGTTCGGGATCGAAGCTGACCGCGGGGTCGTCCACTCCCGGAAGTGTGTGTGCGATGGGTTTATACGCCTCGTCCTCGGTACTGCTGACAGGGCACACAACGAGATAGATAGGTCGCGGGTGATTCAGGCGGGTGCTGCCGGCCTCTGACTGGAAGTCGTCGCTCATTGCGCGGCCGCAACGAGACGGCGGTCTGGACGTACGGCGGCGTGCGGACGCTGGAGCGCGGTGAGGGCCCGTCGCATGTGGATACCTGTTCGTCGTCGTTAGCCTTGCCGCGCTTCGGTGCGGGTGCGGGTGCGGGTCTAGGTTAGCGGGCACGGTGGCACCCGCGTCGGCGTGCCGGCTCGGGCCAGCTTATGGACGGACGAATTGCCCGACTAGGGTGACCAAGCCGCCTCCTGCATGCGCGCAACCCGGTAGTCCGCATCCTCAAAACTGTCCTCGATGTCCGCGATGACGACGGCTGTGCCGTAGACGACTGCAGCGTCGGCGCCCGGTA
Source organism: Microbacterium sp. BF1 (assembly GCF_019279095.1). Classification (NCBI taxonomy): domain Bacteria; kingdom Bacillati; phylum Actinomycetota; class Actinomycetes; order Micrococcales; family Microbacteriaceae; genus Microbacterium; species Microbacterium sp. BF1. The sequence goes on from NZ_JAGYWT010000003.1 coordinate 7,770, forward strand.
CTGCCGCTTGCTCCGCGTCTAGCAACAGCAGGCTCTGCAAGCTCGCGATCTCGTCCCATCCAGATCGGCCTCCTTCTGCCGAGTCCTTTGCGGTCGACAAGTCATCAGTGATCGCTGAGCCGATGACCGTCAGAATGTTGCTGAGCGCGGACACGTACTCGGTCCCGGCGTGAGCGGAGGTGAGTTCATCGATCTGCGCTTTGAGACCGACAAGACGGTCCCAGGATTCTTCAATCACCCGTCCTTCCTCGTCGGGAATCAGAGTGCTCCCGCGGACCGCAATGACCGCCGCGATCGAAGAGAGACGGCGAGCTTGCTTGAGGTAAGCCGCATAGGGATCAGAAATTGGGGTCGGAGCGATCGAGCCTGCGAATGCGGAAGGCGCTCCACGATCGCCAAGTGGGATCACCCCGTGATGCGCAACCTGGAAGATCGAGGCAGACAAGTAACCATCGGCTGAGCGCAGTCCAATCCATAGACGTCGGTCTGGATGTTCGACAGCAGTTCTCGCTGCATCGGAGAGAGATGCGAGACCATTTAGATGGGCGAGGAGGCTCTCTCCGTCCACGATGATCGCTATGTCTCCGGGCGGCCAACTCATCATCGATTGTTCGGAGGAACTCGGCACTACAACGACCGCGTACCCCGCGCTCGCGAGCGCAAGTCGCATGCGTTCAGCCTCTTTGTGCAAAGCTGCGGAAGAGCGCTCGGTCGCAACGGTGGCTGCTGCGGCAATCCGAGCGGTTCCCGTGTGTCGCCCAGCAGCGGCCCGCATGGATACACGCATTGACAAGTCCGATCCAGCGCTGGCGGATGCGACCATTCGCAACTGGCGAAGACAGTCAAGTAGCTGAGCGCAATCGGGCGGGTCAGGGAGGTATCGATATCGGTCGAGTTCAATCAGTGCACCGACCTTTGGGATGAGACTGTCGAGCGTTCCGACAGTCAGAATGGGGCGCCGCTCGGCTACATCTGCCCGTGCAAGATTTGGAATGACTTGCTGGAGCAGCATTCGCACGACGGTGACGGCATCGCTCTCGACGGGATAGTCACCGAGAGCGCCAGGCACTTCGTCCATGTAGCCCTCGTCCGCCGGAGAGTCCATCTCGGAAAGCAGCGCGGTGACCGACTCGAACCGGCGAACAATCCCTTGAGGCACAGCTCGATCACCTAGGTGGGCGATCGTGATCTCTGGGAGCAGATCGAGGAGCGCCCCGAGTGCTTTTGCCTCGGCCGCAAGCTTGGACGTCAACGTGCCCGCGCCGTACTTTCGCGACAAGGCTCGAGCCTGGGCTCTGTTATCGGAGACTTCGAGGGCATGGGGCAGATTCTCGCGGGGAATCGCCTTGTCAACGAGCGGGTAGTCACCGACCTTTGCCAAACGCCCGAGGGCATCCACCGCACCCACCCGGGCGATCAACGCTGTCGGCGCAAGAGCGAGGGCTAACCGGCACACATCAACGACAGCCTCGTTCTGGTTCGGCTGCAGCTCCTCGTCGACGAAGATCCATCTGCCATCCACCCCGTCGGCCACGCGTTCCAGCGACGCTAGCCACGGTGTCTCTGTAGCGATCCTGCGCAGGAGGAACTGCTCGCCGCCGGCTGCTATCACAGCGCGTTCCGCAAGCTCAGGTGCCGCGCGGCGCAACGCCTCCGTCATGTCGGCCGCGTCGTGCAGCGGCCATACCGTCAGGCGCGCACCGATTGCACCCGCCGTGGCCTCCAGGGCCGCAACGTCAAAACCGCGAAGTACGGTGATTGCCTGCAAAAGGAGTTGGGTAGCCTCATCATCGGGGACCACAGCGGTCGTGAGTTCCTCGACCAGCGTCGTGTCGATCTTTCGCCACAAGGGTCGCAGATCCGGATCGGTCGGGACGCTGCGTAGCCGCTCGACGGCTGCCCCGATCTCAGGTTTGAAGAGCTCTTCTGTGTCGGGGCGCGGCTTGGTGCGGGACATCGTAAACGCGGTTACAGCGTTGCCAGCATCAACGTCACATTCATCGAGAATGCGCTTCCAGTCGTCGGCCCGCCTTCGAAGTCCATCAGAACGGAAAGCGGATGCGACTGCGATGAGCGTCTGGAGGGTGCGATCGTGTGTGATGCGTTCGGTTGCGGCCTGGATCATCACGGCTTGGTCAGCCCCGGACTCAAGTGCTCGTCGGAGGAACCGTGCGAGCTCTGCGCTGGCCACCAGAGGGACAATGCGCTGGAGGGTCTCCTGCTGTCCAAAGGGGTGAGATGCCCGGGCGAGTGCTGCGGATCGGATTTCGTGCAGCGGCCGCATGAGGTTGCCCGAGTCCTCAACGACAAGGTGCTCGTCTATGAGGCGGCGGCTGGCAGCGACGAATGCGCCGTGATCGGTATCCAGAGCGGATTGGATCGCGTGGGCAGGGACGGCGACGCCGTATTGGTTGGCACACGATGCGAGCCGGAGGATCTCAAGCTCAAGATGTCGGCTCGGTTCTGCTTCGCGTGCGGCGACTTGCGCGCTGACGACAGTGGCGAGATTCACACCCTCGGTGAGCAGCGTGACGTACTCCAGTAGAAGGCCGTCTGCTCGCTCGGCTGGTTCCCGCCATCCGGCCCATTCAGTGAGATTGTCCGCCCGGTAGTCGCGCCAAAGCTGCTCTGCAAAGCTGTCGTCAAGCATCGGCGTTATCGTGGCGATGGCCGACAACAGCGGGACAGGGAAGCGGTCTTCCTCTCGAATCGAAACAATGGCGATCACGTTCGACAGGTCCGCGAGCCGTCTCAGTAGTCGATCGAGGAGATCTGGGTCGTGGCGCCCAGCGTCGTCGATGAGGACTCCCACAGGCGCATACGCACTCGGCCGCAAAGCCTCAATGCGCGCGGAAAGAAGTGCGACAGCATCGCGCCCTGTGCGCCCCGTTGGTATCAGCGATTGGACATGCTGCCAGCGATATAGCCTCCGGGTTTCGTACGCGGCTGCGTACGCGAGTGCGCTCTTGCCGCTGCCGCTCGGTCCGGCGATGACTGCCAACCGGCGGGTCGCCGCGACGTCGACCACCTGCTGTGTGAGTTCAACACGAGGCACGAGCAACCCGGCAACGACGTGAGAAGCTCCCACGTGCACGCCCTGCCGCAGGTCCGAACCATCAGCAGATGACCCCCAATCGATTGCCTCGCAGATCCCCAGCGACCTTGCCTCATCGAGCAAGTCGAGGTCGACGGTCGCAAGGACCTGGTCTATGAGGACATCGATGCCTGCGATGTCCACGGCCGCTCGCTTCGCGATATCTGGGTCCGCGTTGGCGTCGCTAGCCTGACCCACTTGGGTGCAGACGGCAGCCACAATGATCTCCGCAAGACCATCCGGAAAATCACGAGCCCCGGCAACGATGCTGATCGCCTGCGCGTGCGGATCAGAACAGATTACAACTGAGGTTGAGGCCGTAAAGGCAACCAAGTCCTGGTCGTTATCGAAGGAGAGAGCATCGAGTTCCTTGGCCAATTCACTCGAGGCACTCGAGCCGGGTTGTGCAGCCTCACTCCCCCACTCGGGAACTGGGATTCGAGCGACCGGGCGCTCAAGCAAGAGGATGGTCTCGGCCGAGAGTTCGGCTTCCTTGCGCTTCACCCAGGTCTTCGCGACGGAACGCAAGTCTTTTCGCAAATCTGTAGGGGCGAAATCGCCCGCGCTCTCGCGTCGCGACTTAACCTGAATGAAGAATGAACCGCTCGACGACTGCACTGAAATGTCGTCAAACTCTTCGGGTGTCACGACCGCTGTCGCGTCACCCTCGCTCCACAGACGCAATACAACAAGTGTGGCGACCAGATCCTGAAAACGAAAGCCGCGCCCGGCACGCGCACCCGCCCGGGAAGCAGCCCACAACGCAGCCTGCGAGTCGGTCGGCACGCTAGCTAACGCTGGGTTGACAGACGGTGAGGCCTCCCGTTTCTGGCTGCGGCGCTCTTGCGCAGCAGCTCGTCGGCGCGCTTCGGCATTCGCGCGCTCAGAGCTTCGACGAGTCATAAATTGGGGGTATCGACGACTGACGATGCACCCAAGTGTGCCGGATGTAGCTCGTTGAGGATGTCGGTACTCACAGCAGTGCAGTACCCCCGAACGTCACGAACATGTCATGCGCCATCGATCTCGATTGGAAGCTGAAGGTCAGTTGCGATCGGCGTGTAGAGATCGACGTCTTGTTCACGGGACTTGAGGGAGACGATCAGCGAATAGCGGACAGGAAGGTTGAGACGGTCTTTGCGCTGGTTGCGTTTCCACCACCCGCCAACTGGGTATACGCCGATCACTCCGCTGGCCGCCAGTTCTTGTCCAGATCCTTCCCAGATGTCTTGGTGGAGGGAGCCAAGGTTGCGCTGATTCGGTCCGATGAACCACCGATCCGAGCCCGATGACGGGGCGCTGCGAGTCGATTCTTCGTCGTCTTCAGCGTCGCGGTTGATGCGGGAGATGAACTCGGTCTCGGTCTCGGTCGGTGACTTGAGCTCGAACCGAAGGAGATGTGAAGCGTAGGAGTATCGCTGCCTCCAACCTCTCCTAGAGGCGGACGGTTCAACAAAGTAGGACAACGTGACCTTGAGTGTGACATCGCCGGCACCGATACTTTCGAGCACTTCGACGGGCCACGGCATCGCGTGGAGTCTGAACCTGCGCATCTTGTATTCGTTCCCCTCGAAGGGGACGAACGTGTCTTGTGTGACCAAGGTGACGGACTGTCTGGATGAACGAAGCACTGCGTCCTCTGTCGGCACTCCCCACCCGTATCGTCTCAGTAGTTCGAGCTTGGGTTCCTTCTTCGTGCCGGTCGCATCGAATTCGGCCCGCATCGCGGGTGTCCAGTCGGCGGCATGCACAAGCAGACCGCGAACAGTCTCTGGCCAATAATCCGGGTAGTGAGCCATGGTGAGCGCCGCCAAGCGGGCTGCCTGTGCCGTGGCGGCGCTCGTTGCGTTGGCGGAGGTGAGTGCGAGGTCGTTGTGTATCCCTGTTGAGCGCAGCGAGAGCAATGGGTGACGGTCTTCGTATCCGGACCCGCCGTCGGTGAGGACGTTCCCGCCTTCGAAGCAGATGTCTGGCTTGATCGGCCATCTGCTCTTGCCGAACGGGAGCGACGTCCGACTGTGAGGTGACAGCTCACCTTCTCCGGCCATCGCTGTCCATCCCGAGTACTCCGGATCGGTCGGCAAAGTCACGAGATTCGTATGGGCGCCAACGGTCAGAGCGTTCCAGGATTGCGCGGGATCTTCGACGCCGGATGTGTCGGATTCGAGGCGGTGATCCGGCTGGTAGCTGTCGACGTTGCCTGTGGCAATGACGAGTAGTCGACTAGCATCACGGTCGGGTTGGGACAGCAGTTGTAGTTGGTTCCCATCTCGGATGATGTCTGTGCCAACCGCGAGCGCGTCTACTGTCGCGGACCAGAGTGTTGGGACACCTGGACGGTCCGGATCGCTGGATATCGGCATGCAGAACACGCGTTTGCGCTGCGCTGCGATCTCGGCCAAGGCGACTGCCTCAACAGTGACTGTTCCGTAGTCGAGGGGGTCGGTGTCGGGCTCGTCAGGTTCCGGGAGGATTCGGACTGACTCAAGTCGGTGATGCAGCTGAACCGTTCCGGTCCCAGTAAGGAGATCGTCCAGCGAGCCGTACAGCGCGAGGCCGGCCATGGAGGTGCCGTGGCCTTGCCTGTCGTTTCCTGAGGTCCCGATGATCGTGTGGAGATCTCCGGGGTCGAGGGAGTTCGAAAGCAGTCGGTGTGTCCGGGCTACTCCGGTATCGAGGTGGCAGACCGCCGGAGCGTCCTTCGATGCTGAGACCACACGAGACGCAAGGTCGTCGACGTACTCATCCTGTTCGCTAGGGAGTAGGTCTTCGATCGTGTCGACGAACTCGGGACGGCGAATCTCCGCAATCGGGACGTTTGTGAACGGTAGGATTTCGAGCTGTTTCCATGTCGCCTCGATCCACACGACGACTCTGTCGTTCAGAGCAAGTGAGCGGTCCAACAGTTTGAGTTCGTAAGCGGACGCGAACTTTTGAAGGGCGTCGATACTCTGCTCTGATGGATCTAGCCAGAGTTCCCACCAACGGGATCCAGACTTTGGCGGTTCGCCGTCGGATTGCCAGAGGTCCTCGAGAATGGCTTGGCGGATCCTGGAGATATTGGCGACAAGAGCTCGGTTTGCGGGGTTCCCGTCTGGGGTCTCCCACTTGTCTTCTGATGCCTTCGTGATCTTCTTCTCGAGATAGTCCTCGAATATCTTCAGGAACTGAGGACGATAGGCGTCTGCCACCCAGACGATTGCCCGCTCTGGCAGAGCATCTGTTGCTGGTTGCACCGATAAGAGCAGCCATTGCGGCACTTTCGGCGTCTTGCGGTGTCGCGAGAAAGCCTGAAGCGACTCAATCTTCAGCGGGTAGGCAGCTTCCTCTCCTTCCAGAGTGATGACGCTGCCGAGGGCCTTCAGTTCGTCGGCGCTGAGGCTTGTATTGCGTCGCTCGTCATCGATGTCAGAGAAGGCGTCCTGAAGCTGTCCCTTGATGGCGAGACCGTGGGCACGGTACTCAACTGGGCGAATCTTGGGATTGCCCTGCCCGCCACGGGAGAAGTCCTCATTGCGTGCTCGGTCGAGTACATAGAGGTGGGTGAGATGTCGGAGCTCGTCAGCCAAGGCTCGCCGTTCGCCGGGTGTCCAGCGCAGCGATGAGATCGTTGGCGGTGATGAGTGAGTCGCCCCGCATCAGGACGGACTTGGCGGAGGCCTCGGCGGCCTTGACGAGGTCTGCGTGGCTGAGTCCCTCGGTGTGCGTGTCGACGTTGTCCCAGCGCATTCCCTTGATCAGTGAGCCCAGTCTGCCCTTGATGACGGATCGGGCCTGCGTCTTATCGGGGAGGTGATAGGTGAGGACCATGTCGAACCGCCGGAAGAGTGCTTTGTCCAGAATGGAGCGGTGATTGGTAGCTGCTATCACGATGCTCTCTGGGCTGGACTGTTCGAGGAACACCAGGAACGAGTTCAGAATTCTCCGGGCCTCGCCGACGTCATTACCAGAGCGGTCAGCTCCGAGGGCATCAAACTCGTCAAAAAGATACACGCCGCGACGTTCTGCAACCGCGTCAAATACGAGTCGCAGCTTGCCTGCGGTCTCACCCATATATTTGCTGAGCAAGCTATCGAGCCGAATGGTGAACATAGGTAGCGATAACTCGCGCGCGAGTACGGCGGCGGTCATAGTCTTTCCGGTGCCTGGCGGTCCCTCAAGGAGCAGTCGATGCGTGGGGTCGAAGCCGTGTTCGAGGAGGGTTTTTCGCTGTCTTTGCTCCGCGATTACCTGCTTGAGCCGCTCCACGAGTTCGCCTGGCCCAACGAGGTTCTTCAGGGCCACTTCCGGGTGTGTGACCTCGATCAGATCTGCCAGGTCGCCGCGTGGCTTGGCCAGCTTGGTGACGTTGCTACGGGGAGTTGACTGCCGAGAGGCGTCGACGGCCTTCTTTATGTCGTCAGCAAGCAAGTGGTGCCCTTGACGGGCTTCTCGTGCGGCGACTTGGAGGGCGACCGAGTAGAACGCTGAGTCGTCACCGGACGCGTGACTGCGGACCATGGCAGTGATGTGTTCCCCTAAGCCAGCCATCACGCCTCCTCGCAGCATCATTTCATCGGGTAGATTCCTCCCCGCTCATTCTAGGGTGCCGGCGCCGTCGAACTTCGGAGCGCCTCGGGGCCTGCAACCAGTGTCTAGCCGACCCCCGACGTCGCGGCGAAGGTCACGGCCCTCCCCCACGGCGGCCGCAAGATCTCTCGACACTCACCCGGCCCTGCCAAAGGCCCGCTCAAGATGCTCGGCGGTGGCGGGGTTCACGGTCTCGTTTCGCTGGATGTAGTGCTGCATCGTGATCCGCGGGTCAGTGTGCCCGAGGAGTTCGGAGGCGAGGAGCGCGCCTTGGGCGTCGTTGATGACGGTCGCGACGGTGCGGCGGAAGCGGTGCGGGGTCACGTTGCCGATTCCGGCGTCATCCATCACGTCGCGTAGGAGCCGGCGGATGTTGTTCGTCGTGTGCGGCGTCCCCACTCGTGTGCTGAACAGCAGCGCGCCTGGCTCGGTGTCGCCGCTTCGCAGCAAGCGTGAGCGGATCGCCTGCAGCGCGAACGACGGCAGCGCGACGCGGCGAACCGAGCGATCAGTCTTCGGGTGTTCCTGCCGGTGCGTCGTCTCGCCCTTGCGGCTGATGATCGTGCCTGCGATCCGTGCCGTCGGGATCGGGCCGTCCAGATCGAGATCCTGGAGGCGGATGGCGAGAACCTCCCCGATGCGGGCAGAAGTGCCGAGCAGGACCTCGACAATCTGCCCCAGTTGCCGATCCGGCCTCGGCCCCGCCAGTATCCGACGCGACTCCCATGCCTTGATCGCTGCCCGAATCTCATGCACTTCGGCGATGGTGAACGCATCCGGGATGGTCTTCTTCCGGTGCAGCCTGGAGACGTGATCCATCGGGTTGCGAGGCAGAATCTCGTGGCGGACCGCGAGCGCGAGTGCGAGCCGTAGGACGACGCGAGCATGCTTGGCGCGGCTGTGGCTACGTCTGGCGAGCTGCTTGAGAAAGTAGTCGCAGCGAGCGACCCCGATCTCCCGGAGCGTGAGCTCATTGAACGCCGGGAGCACGAGGGCGCGCATGTCCCGCTCGTACAAGTTCCTGGTGGTTCGTGAAAGTCGGTCCTCGATCTCCATGTCTTCCAACCAGTAGGCGACGAGTTCAGGGAAAGAGCTGTCAGCGCTCATCCCGTTGAACCCCGGCTGGTACAGGGAGCGTTCGGCGAGCTTCTGCTTCAGCTTTCGCTCGGCAGCGGAGCGCGAGGACCCGGTGGCCTGGACGAGCCGGCTCTTGCCGTCCCAGTCGCGGTAGCGGGTCTTCGCGATGTGGTTGCCGCCGGGCTGTGCACTGGTAGCGATGACTCCGAAGGTGCCGATCGGGGTTCGGGGCCTACCCACGCGGGCTCTCCGCACCGCCGGGAAACGTGGCGGCGCCGGCGGGTTCGCGCATGGCCTCCATCCAGGTGCGGACGTCGCGGACGCCAAACATGATGCGCTTCCCGAACCGATAGGCGCGGGGGCCCTTTCCGTTGGTGCGCCAGTCATAGATGGTCGAGACGGGGACACCGAGGTAGTCGGCGAGTTCGTTGATGTTCAGGAGTGGTTCCAGCCCGTGGGAGCTGGGCTGTGGGTCATCGTTCATCCCTCCAGTCTCGAAGCCCTTGGCGTGTGATGCTGCCGTCGGCAGGTACCGGACCTTGCCCGAGGCGGATGACGAGTGATGTCGTCAGTCAGAGGAAGCCTGCGGCGCTGCCGATCCCACTCTCCCGAAGGGCTCGCCGTTCGCGGTGTTCACGCAGTCGGGTTCGGGCCAGGAGTAGCAGGCTCACCGGGCCGATCGCGATGAACTTGAGCGCGTTCCAGCAGAACAGCAGCACGAGGAGGTTGAGCCAACCTGGGCCGCCGCCTGCGATCAGGTTGGCGCAGATGCTCGCGGCGAGCAGATACGGCGCGGCGAGGAGCATCGCGGGGATGCCCCATTTCAGTCCGCGGCGGGAGCGGACCAAGTCGAGGAGGATGTTGGTGGGCATGTACCGGCGCAGAAATGCGCGGGTGTGGATGCTGAGGGTCCAGAGCTGGCGGATCATGACGGCAGTCCTCTTCCAAGGGTCTGGCGACAAAGAACCTTGAAGGACTGCCCGTGTTGGGCGATCATGCCGTCACGCTCGGGGTGACGGCGACACACATTTGAAAGCCGCCTTGCTTACCCCGACTGTACGTCGCACTCACGACATTCGGAAGGCTTAGCGAAGGCGGGCCGGGCCGCGTTCAGACCGCAACGCCCCGCCCGGAGCGTACCTGCGATGTCGGGATCTCGGCTTCTGACTGCCGCTCTGTCATCCGGCGAAGGGCGGACAGTGCCGCTTTCGCGCGGGCGGCGTCGATCTTCTGCACATCGCTGTCGGGCGCCGCCCCGAGCGGCGAGCGACTGGTGATGCCGTACCGGTCGCGGTACGCGGCCACGGTTCGCGCCTGCCGTCGCCACACGGTCCCAATGCGCTGCTCTACTGGCTTCTCTCCGAACGCAAGCGTCCATTCCTCACCCCC
>NZ_JAGYWT010000030.1:0-11167 GCF_019279095.1 Microbacterium sp. BF1
AGCGCGACGAGGGCCGGGTGTGCGGCGCGGCGTGCGACTACTGGCACGTCACACGGACGGACGTGGACTTGCTGGCCGCGGTGCCGGGAGCCGGGTCGGAACTGCCCACGACGGAGGTCGGTGGATTGCAGGATTTGTCGATCTCGATGTTCGTGAATCCTGCGGCACCGAGCGCGGCAGAGGCCTGGACTCTCGACATCCCGACGAGATTCGCGGGAACGGTCGTGCCCTGCCCGTTGCTCGTCGTGAGGGTGACGGTCGCGCCGGTCGCAGCTTCCCCGTTGGGATCTTGAGCTGCGACGAGACCGGCGGCGAGATCGCTGTCGACCGCCCCTCCGACGGAGACCTGGAAGCCCGCGTCCGTCAGGATCGCGGTCGCCTCCTCCACCGACTTGCCCACGACGCTCGGAACCGTCGCCAGCTGCTGGCGGGTCAGCTTGCCATCGGGCTTCGGGAAGGCATCTCCGGGGTAGGCGGCATTGGCTGCGGCCTGTGCGGCCCGTGCCACCGGGTAGCGCATGTCGTTGAGGTTCCAGCCGTTGGCCCTCTTACGGTAGATGTTCTCCTGACCCTGCCAACGCCCGGCCCACACCGCCGTGGTGACCTTGGTGCTGGACTCGATCATCATGGTCGACCAGGTGTCGTGCGTTCCGGTCTTGCCGATCAGCGGCGTGCCGTCGTTGGTGTTGGCCCGGGAACCGGTGCCGCCGCCACCCATCACGCTCTGCAGCGCGAAGGCAGCGGTCGCTGCGACCTCGGGGGAGATCACGCCCTCGGTGCACGAGGAGGCGGGCAGTTCGCGCTCCTGACCGTCGGGGCCGACGACGCGATCGATCGCGCGCGGCGTGCAGTACGTGCCGCCGCTGGCGACGGTCGCGTAGGCGTTCGCCATCGCGAGGGGCGAGATGTTCTTCGGGCCGAGCACGTCGAAGGGCACGTTCTCGTCGGTCACCTTGCCGCCGTTCGCCAGCGTGACACCCATACGGTCGGCGACCTTGTTGATGTCGCAGATGTCGAGCTTCGACGCCATCGCGAAGTAACCACTGTTGAGCGAGTTCTTCGTGAAGCTCAGCACGGACCCGGTTCCACCGCCACCGCCGCCGAAGTTGCCGATCTCCTTCGTGTTGGCGTTCTGCTTTGCGCCGCAGACGGGGATCTTCAGGTTCGTCTGCACGCTTCCGTTGAGAACCTCGTTGACGGAGTGCCCCTTCTCGAGCCAGTCGATCAGGGTGAAGAGCTTGTAGGTCGAGCCGACCTGGAAGCCGCCGGAGTTGCCGTGCTCCCTGTCGCCGGCGAACACCAGCGACGAATAGGCCTGGTCGTCGGTGGGGGTCTCGGTGAACAGCGTGTTCTGCGTCATGGAGAGGATGCGACCGGTGCCGACCTCGACCGAGACGCCGGCAGCGCCGAAGTAAGCGTTGTCGGCGTTCGCGGGAACGACCTCTGCCATCTTCTCGGCGGCGGGGGTCTGGATGCGGTAGTCGAGCGTGGTGTAGATCTTCAGACCGCCGCGGCGGAGCAGGTCCGTCCGCTCCTGCTGGGTCTTGCCGAAGGCCTCGTCATTCAGCACGATCGACTTCACGTACTGGCAGAAGTATGCGCTGGCCCCAGCGGACGCGCAGCCCTGGGTCGGAGGATTCAGGGCCGGCGCGATGTCCGAGGCGTCGGCCTCGTCGTACTGCGCCTGCGTGATCTTGCCGTCGGCGAGCATGCGACCGAGCACGTAATGACGGCGGTCCTTCGTGAGCGCGTAGCCGTCAGCGGCGTTGTTCAGCGCGACGCCCTCGGCGTTCGTGATCGTGCCCTGTTCTGCCTTGTCGATGCGGTAGGTGTTGGGGTTCTGCACGATGCCGGCGAGCGTCGCCGACTGCGCGACCGTGAGGTTCGCCGCGGTCGTCGAGAAGTAGTAGTTCGCTGCGGCTTCGATGCCGTACACGGTGCCACCGAAGTTGGCGATGTTCAGGTACCCGAGCAGGATGTCGTTCTTCGAGAAGTCCTTCTCGATCTGGATCGCGTACCGCATCTCCTGCAGCTTGCGCTCGATGCCCTTGCTCCCTGTCGCGTTGGTCGCGTCGAGCCAGCACTGCTGGAGATCTTCGGAGTAGGTGTCGGAGGTCGTGTCGACCTCCTGCTCGCACTTCTGGATGAGCACGTTCTTCACGTACTGCTGGCTGATCGTCGACGCGCCGCGGCTGGACGTTCCGCGCACGTTGTCGACGAGAGCCTTCACCGTGGCGCCGATGTTCACGCCGCCATGGCTGTAGAAGTTCTTGTCCTCACTCGAGAGGATCGCGTCGTACAGGTTCGGGGAGACCTGCTCGTAGGTGACCATGCGTCGCAGCCGGTTGGTCCCCGTGGTGCCGCGGGTCGGCCGACCGAGGGGAGATGACGCCATGTCTCCATCCTCCCAGCATCCGACTAGGGCTTCGGCTCCGGGCGGATAAACTGGCCGCATGACTGCGACGCGCACCCTCATCCTGCTCCGCCACGGCCGGAGCGAGTGGAACGAACTGAACCTGTTCACCGGTTGGGTGGACGTCCGCCTCAACGCGCAGGGCGAGAAGGAGGCGCGCCGCGGCGGCGAGCTCCTGGCAGAGTCCGGCATCCTCCCCGACGTGCTGCACACCTCGTTGCTCAGCCGTGCGATCCAGACGGCGAACATCGCTCTCGACGCCGCCGACCGTCTGTGGATCCCGGTGACCCGCTCGTGGCGGCTCAACGAGCGTCACTACGGTGCGCTCCAGGGCAAGGACAAGGCGCAGACCCTCGAGGAGTTCGGCCCCGAGCAGTTCCAGCTGTGGCGCCGCTCGTTCGACGTGCCGCCGCCCGCGCTCGACGACGAGAGCGAGTTCAGCCAGGTGAACGACGTCCGCTACGCGGGCATCGACGGCGAGGTGCCGCGCACCGAGTCGCTCAAGCTCGTCATCGACCGTCTGCTGCCGTACTGGGAGAGCGCGATCGTCCCCGACCTCGAGGCCGGGAAGACCGTGCTCGTCACGGCGCACGGCAACTCGCTGCGTGGCCTGGTGAAGCACCTCGAGGGCATCAGCGACGACGACATCGCCGAGCTGAACATCCCCACCGGCATCCCGCTGGTCTATGAGCTGGACGAGAACAACGTTCCCACCGGCCCAGGACGCTACCTCGACCCGGAGGCCGCGGCCGCCGGTGCCGCCGCGGTCGCGGCCCAGGGCAAGAAGTAGGAGCCTCTGCTCCTCACGCAGAAGCCCCCGATGCGAAGGCATCGGGGGCTTCTGCGTTGCCGCGGGTGCGATCAGGCGTGGCCGAACTCCTGCTGGCCGAGCTCCTGCTGCTCGACGGCGAGGGGGATGTCCTCCTCGTCGACCGCCCAGTCACCGGTGGCGAGATAGACGACCTTCTTCGCGACGGCGACAGCGTGGTCGGCGAAGCGCTCGTGGTACCGGCTGGCGAGCGTGGCGTCGACGGTCGCCGTCGCCTCACCCTTCCAGTTGTCGCTGAGCACCTTCTCGAAGACGGTGGCGTGCAGTTCGTCGACATCGTCGTCCGCGTTGCGGATGGCGTCGGCGAAGCGCAGATCCTGGGTGCGCAGCAGCTCGGAGAGCGTGCGGGCCACCTCGACGTCGAGCTCGCCCATCTTCACGAAGGTGCCCTTGAGGCCCTTCGGGATGGCGCGCTCGGGGAAGCGGAGGCGGGCGAGCTGGGCGATGTGCTCCGACATGTCGCCCATGCGCTCGAGCGAGGCGCTCACACGCAGAGCGGTCACGACGATGCGCAGATCGCGCGCGACCGGCTGCTGGCGGGCGAGGATCTCGATCGCCTGCTCATCGAGGGCGACGGCCAGCTCGTCGATCTTGGCGTCATCGGCGATGACCTCCTCGGCCAGTGCCACATCGCTCGTGGCGAATGCCCTGGTGGCCTTGTCGATCGAGACCGTGACGAGGTCGGCGATCTCGACGAGGCGGTTCTGAAGGTCCTCGAGGGACTGGTGGAAGACTTCGCGCATGTTGGGGCGCAACCTTTCATTCGGATCTCGGCTGTGTCAGCGCGAGACGGCGGGTCGTCCGCACGAGAGCAGGTCTGTGCTCCAGCACAAGCCCGAAGCGATTGTCTGCTTCGAAGGTTAACGAACGGTGCCCAGCACGTGAATAGTACTTCTCCTGTTCCCGCCAGGGCGCGGAAACCCGCCGGACGGACGGTGAACGCACTCTACGCTTATGTCATGACCTTGCCGCAGCTCGCGCTGTCTTCGCTCGCCATCGGGCTGGTGATCGGCGTCGGCCTCTCCCTGCTCGTCGTGTGGGCATACCGGGCGCGGGCCCGCGTGCAGGAGGAGACATCGCTGGCGATTCCCGCCGGCATCACCGATGTCCTGCACAGCATGGACGATGCCGCGGCGATCGTCGACACCTCCGGTCTGGTACTCGCCTCCTCGCAAGCGGCGACCCGGTTCGGGATCGATGTCGGCTCGACGCTCGACAACCCGGAGCTGCGCCAGCTCGTGCGCGGCGTCAGGGAGGCCGGCGGTACCGCCACCGAGTCGATGCGCCTCACCCGAGGGGGCCTGAGCCTCGACCCCCGCCTGGTCTCGGCGCGCGCCAGCGTGATCGGCACGCGTCTGGTGCTGCTGATCATCCGCGACGTCACGGAGCAGGAGCGGCTCGATCAGATGCGTCGTGACTTCGTGGCGAACACGAGCCACGAGCTGAAGACGCCCGTGGGCGCGGTGAGCCTTCTCGCCGAGGCCATCGAGTCCGCGGCCGACGATCCCGCCCAGGTGCGCATCTTCGCCGCGCGCATCTCCGCAGAGGCGGGGCGGCTCGGACAGCTCACCGGACGCATCATGAGCCTGTCCCGGCTCCAGGCCGAGGACGGTCTGACGAAGGTCGGCCCGGTCGCGATCGACGAGGTGATCGCCTCCTCGATCGAGGCTCACGTCGTGCAGGCCGATTCCGCAGGGGTCGAGCTCACCAGGGGAGGGGACCGCGGCGTCTTCGTGCGCGGCGACGCCCAGATCCTGATCGAGGCGGTCGGAAACCTGATCGCCAATGCGATCGTCTATTCGCCCCGCGGCTCCCGCGTCGGAGTAGGCGTCCGCGCGGAGGACGGCGTGGTCGAGATCGCGGTGTCCGACCAGGGGATCGGCATCGCAGAAGCCGATCGCGAGCGCATCTTCGAGCGGTTCTACCGGGCCGATGAGGCCCGTTCGCGGCGCACCGGAGGGACCGGCCTCGGGCTCTCCATCGTCAAGCACGCCACCCAGCGGCACGGCGGCGAGGTGCGGCTGTGGTCGCGTCCGGGCCGCGGGTCCACGTTCACGATCCGTCTTCCCCGGATCGACGCCCCCGACAACCTCGACGCGGGCAAGAAGAGCAAGAAGAAGCGCGCGCGCAAAGCGGCCAAGTCCGCCGCATCCGCGCGCGTTCGAAACGGAGAGAGAGCATGACCCGAATCCTTCTCGTCGAAGACGAGCCCGACCTCGCCGACCCGCTCGCGTACCTGCTCCGGCGTGAGGGCTACGAGGTGGAGATCGCGGAGGACGGCCCCGGAGCGCTCGCGGCCTTCCGGGAGCGCGGGGCCGACATCGTGCTGCTCGACCTGATGCTTCCCGGCATGCCGGGAACAGAGGTGTGCAGGCAGATCCGGTCGACCTCCGCCGTTCCCATCATCATGCTCACGGCCAAGGACTCCGAGGTCGACATCGTGGTGGGCCTCGAACTCGGAGCCGACGACTACATCACGAAGCCCTACTCGTCCCGGGAGCTGCTCGCCCGCATGCGTGCCGTGCTGCGCCGGGTCGTGCAGGCGGACAGCGAGCTCGACGAGCGCGTGCTCGACGGCGGACGGGTCTCGCTCGACATCGATCGGCACACCGTCTCCGTGGCCGGAGCCCAGATCAACATGCCGCTGAAGGAGTTCGAGCTGCTCGAGGTGCTGATGCGCAACTCCGGGCGCGTACTGACCCGCGGCCAGCTCATCGACCGGGTCTGGGGGAGCGACTACTTCGGCGACACCAAGACGCTCGATGTGCACATCAAGCGGATCCGCTCGCGCATCGAGGAGAACCCGAGCGAGCCTGTGATGCTCGTCACTGTGCGCGGTCTGGGATACCGCTTCGAAGGCTGATCTCCCGGCGGGACGAAGAGCCCGTCGAGACAGCGAAGAGGCCGGCGCCCCTGGGCGCCGGCCTCTTCGTCTTCGTGCTCTGAGGTGTCAGTTGCTGGGGGCCGGAGCCGCCGTGTCGGTGGGCTTCGGCGTCGGCGTCGAAGGGGCCGTCTTCTCCGAGGGGGCGAGGTCCGAGTAGTAGGGGAGCGTTCCGTCGAGCACGGGAACCTCCGTCTTGACCCCGGGGGAGTCGCCGGACTGGAAGTGCATCTCCACCGTCGCGCCCGGCTTGGTGTCGAGTCCGACGATGCGCAGCGGTTCGGCACCGGCGCCCAGGCTCACCGTGTCGCCGGCGGGGACGGTGACGACGAGCGGGTCGACGCCCGCGACCGTGATCGTGAGAGTCGCCTTCTCATCGGTGGGGTTGACGAACGCCGCGATGAGATTGCCCACAGAGCCGTCTTCGGTGGCGACCACGAGGGCGTTGCGCACGTCGATCGGGCCGTCGGCGTCGGAGACGTTCACGCCGTCGGATGCGGCGTACTCGGTCTTGGTGGACTGTGGGGTGATGAACGTGCACCCGGTCGCGCCGAGCAGAACGAGGGCGCTGAGGGCTGCAGACGCAACAAGGCGCGATTTCACGGGTCCTCCTGAGGTCCGGCGGGGATATCCGCATCCATTCTATGCGTAAGTCGCGAGGGCTCCTGCGGCACCGGGGGCGCGAACCTTAGCGCATGTCCCCTGTGGTATCCTTGAGGTTGCCGAAAGGACACGTTTTTATGCTTTTTGAGGTTGGCGAGACCGTCGTCTATCCCCACCATGGCGCTGCGACCATCATCGAGGTCAAGGAGCGCATCATCAAGGGTGAGGCGAAGAAATACCTGAAGCTCAACGTCACCCAGGGTGATCTCATCATTGAGGTCCCCGCGGAGAATGTCGACCTGGTCGGCGTGCGTGACGTCATCGGCAAGGAAGGCCTCGATCATGTTTTCGAGGTGCTGCGAGCACCCTTCACGGAAGAACCCACGAACTGGTCGCGCCGGTACAAGGCGAACCTCGAGAAGCTCGCCTCCGGCGATGTGATCAAGGTGAGCGAGGTCGTGCGCGATCTGTGGCGTCGCGATCAGGACCGCGGTCTCTCCGCGGGCGAGAAGCGCATGCTGGCGAAGGCTCGTCAGATCCTCATCTCCGAGCTCGCGCTGGCCGAGAAGACCGACGAGGACAAGGCGGGCGCACTGCTCGACGAGGTCCTCGCTTCCTGAGCTCTCTTCACGACGAAAGGCGGGTGCTTCGGCATCCGCCTTTCGTCGTCTTCGCCGGTAACGTGATGCTGTGACCATCCTCCCTGTCCCGCGTTCAGCGATCAAAGGTGCGGTGCTGTCGTTCTGGGACGGGATCCTGCCGCCGATCCCGCAGGAGATGGCCGAGGAGCACATCCGCATCGTCGCCGAGGCGCTCGCCGCGGGTGGGGGAGAGGCGTTCCCGATGCGGTGACATCGAGGTTCCGATTCCTCGAACAGGCCGAGGAGGGGCAGACTGGGTGCGTGCGAACCATCCGTGACCTCGACACCGTTGAACTCATCCTCGACGCCCAGGGCCTGCTCGACTCCATTCGGGGTCCGCAGCGCGTGGTGGATGCCGGAACCCTGCGCGCCCTGCAGCAGTCGGGCAACTACGTCGTCGGCTTCTTCGACGGCGAGGGCGACGAGGAGCGCATGGTCGGCGCGTCGATCGCGTTTTTCGGCGAGCCCGCCCGCCGTGCGATGCACTCCCACATCACCGCGCTGCTGCCCGAGTACCGCGGTCGCGGCTGGGGGCGCGAGCTCAAGGAGCACCAGCGGCAGTGGGCCTTCTCCCGAGACGTCGGTCGCATCACGTGGGTCTTCGATCCGCTCGTGGCACGCAACGCCCACTTCTTCTTCACCGTGCTGGGCGCCCGCGCGACCGGCTACTCGGTGAACCGCTACGGCATCTTCGGCGGCGGCGACGCGGGCGATGAGAGCGACCGACTCGATGTCGAGTGGGCGCTCGCCGACATCGCCAAGCCCCCGGCTGACGACGCGGTCGTGGAAACTCTGGCCATCCCCGCCGACATCGAGGCGCTGCGCGAGTCCGACCCGGCAGCCGCCCACGAGTGGCGTCTGCGTCTGCGGGCGCAGATGGAGGGACTGCTCGGCAGCGGGTTGCGCATCGCCGGCTACGACACCGCGCGGGGCTACCTCTTCACCGCGTGAGCACGCTCTTCACGGCGTGATTCTCGTGGCCCGTGTGCTCAGCGCACTCCGCGCATGAGCTTCAGCACGGGCTTGACGCTCAGCAGCAGTCCGATGCCGACCACGATGGCGATGCCCCCGAGGATCGAGAAGAACGGCACCTCGTCGGTCGGATCGTAGAACCGTACGAGCTCGCCCGAGATGGCGGTGCCGAGCGCGATCGACAGGAAGAAGAGCGCGACCATCTGCGTGCGGAACACCGTCGGTGCGAGCTTGGTGGCAGCCGACAGGCCGACCGGCGAGATGAGCAGCTCGGCGACCGTGAACACGAAGAGGATCCCGACGATGGCCAGCAGCGGCGTGGAGTTCGCCCCTCCGCCGGCGAACGGCAGGAAGAGCAGGAACGCCGATCCCATGATGATCGCCGCCAGAGCGAACTTCACGGGCGTCGAGGGCTGACGCTTTCCCAGGCGGGTCCAGATCGCCGCGAAGACGCCGGACAGGATGATGATGAACACCGGGTTGATCGACTGCACCCAGGACACCGGCATCTCCCATCCGAACAGATTCCGATCCAGGCGCTGGTCCGAGTAGATCGTCAGCACCGTGAACTGCTGCTGGTACAGCGACCAGAATGCGACGCTGGTGATGAACAGCGGCAGGAAGGCCCACACCCGCGATCGCTCGGTGGCGTCGATGCGACGGCTGCCGAGGATCACCGAGAAGTACGCGACCGCGGCGACGATCGTGACGACGATCACCAGGGTGGCCAGATTGTCTGCGCGGATCACACCGGTGAGCACCAGGACGGCGATGGCCACGATCGCGGCGCCAGCGATGAGCCCGACCAGGCCGTAGCGGGACTTCGGAAGCGGGTTGGGCACCTCCCGTGCCGAGGCGGGAAGGGCCTTGCGGCCGAACGAGTACTGGATGAGTCCCAGGGTCATGCCGATGGCGGCGAGCCCGAAGCCGTAGTGGAATCCGAGAGACGACTGCAGGATGCCGGTGAGGATCGGTCCGAGGAACGCACCGAGGTTGATGCCCAGGTAGAAGAGCGAGAAGCCGGCATCCCGCCGGGGATCTTCCGCGCTGTAGAGGCTGCCGACGACCGAGGTCGCGTTCGCCTTGAGTCCGCCGGAGCCCAATGCGACCAGCACCAGACCGACGCCCACCCCGACGGCGCCGGGCAGGAACGCGAGAGCCAGGTGACCGGCCACGATCACCATCGCGCTGACGAACAGCACCCGCTCGGAGCCGAACAGTCGGTCGGCGAGCCAGGCGCCGAGGATCGTCGACAGGTAGACCGAGCCCCCGTAGGCACCGACGATGCCGCCCGCGACCGCCTCGGGGATGCCGAGGCCGCCCAGTGTGACCGAGTAGTACAGGTAGATGAGCAGGATGCCCTGCATGCCGTAGAAGCTGAAGCGCTCCCACATCTCCACGCCGAAGATGTGCACCAGGGCCCACGGTTGCCCGAAGAAACGGGTGTCGTCGTCGCGGGTCCGCGGTGTTCGCGCTGCAGTGCTCATCCCAAGGACGGTACTCTGACGCAGCCGCCGAGGCCAGGGAGCGCGCGGGAACCACGGATAGAATGAGGTGCCCGTGTTCACGGGTTTTTCCTCCCGCATCCGACCATTGGAGCCACCATGGCCGAACAGTCCCGCCTCGACAAGGTCATCGCCCTCGCCCGCCACCGCGGGTTCGTGTTCCAAGCGGGTGAGATCTACGGCGGTTCCCGGTCGGCCTGGGACTACGGCCCCCTCGGCACCGAGCTCAAGGAGAACATCCGCCGCCAGTGGTGGCAGACCTTCGTGCGCGGCCGCGGCGACATGGTGGGGCTGGACTCCAGCATCATCCTGCCCAAGCGCGTCTGGGAGGCCTCGGGTCACGTCGCGACCTTCACCGACCCGCTGGTCGAGTGCCTGCAGTGCCACAAGCGCTTCCGCGCCGACAACCTGATCGAGGACTTCGAGGCGCGCAAGGGCCGCAAGGCCGAGAACGGGCTCGCCGACATCCCCTGCCCGAACTGCGGCACCAAGGGGCAGTACACCGAGCCCAAGGCCTTCTCCGGTCTCGTGAAGACCTACCTCGGCGTCGTCGACGACGAGTCGGGCCTCTACTTCCTGCGCCCCGAGACCGCGCAGGGCATCTTCGTGAACTTCTCGAACGTGCTCACCGCCAGCCGCAAGAAGCCGCCGTTCGGCATCGGCCAGGTCGGCAAGGCGTTCCGCAATGAGATCACGCCGGGTAACTTCATCTTCCGCACCCGCGAGTTCGAGCAGATGGAGATCGAGTTCTTCACGCCGCCCGCCGAGGCGCAGGAGTGGTTCGAGCACTGGGTCGAGGCGTGCTGGAACTGGTTCATTGACCTGGGCATCGACCCCGAGAACATGCGCCAGTTCGACGTTCCGGAAGACGACCGCGCGCACTACTCGGCCGGCACGATCGACGTCGAGTACAAGTTCGGCTTCGCGGGCAAGGAGTGGGGCGAGCTCATGGGCGTCGCCAACCGCACCGACTACGACCTCTCCAGCCACAGCGAAGCGTCCGGCCAGAGCCTGACGTACTTCGACCAGGCCACCGGCGAGCGTTACACCCCGTACGTGATCGAGCCGTCGTTCGGTCTCACGCGCGCGATGATGGCGTTCCTCGTCGACGCGTACCGCGAGGAGCAGGTGCCCAACGCCAAGGGCGGCACCGACGTGCGCACCGTGCTCAAGCTCGACCCGCGCCTGGCTCCGGACGCGATCGATCTGCCTCCTGCACGACCTCGTGTGAGTCGAGAGTGCCGGGAAGCCGTCCCGGCGGATCGAGAGGATGACGAATGCGCACACTGGTCCTGAATGCCGGATACGAACCGCTGGCGATCG
>NZ_JAGYWT010000300.1:0-3048 GCF_019279095.1 Microbacterium sp. BF1
GGTCCATCCGGTCGGTCCTCGCCTGCTGGTACGTGCCGAATCCGCCGCCGTGCACCCAGGCCGTGGCGCCGGCGCCTCCGGGCTCGAGCGTGATAAGCCGATCGGCGGCGCGTGCGAGCAGCTCCCGGTCGTGCGAAACCAGCAACACGGTCTTCGAGGTCTGCCGCAACTGCTCCTCCAGCCACCTCTTGGTGGGCACGTCGAGGTAGTTGTCCGGCTCGTCGAGAAGCAGCACCTCATCCGGGCCGCGCAGCAGGGCCTCGAGCGCGAGCCGCTTCTGCTCTCCGCCGGAGAGGGTGGTGAGCTCGCGATACCTGGCGCGCTCGTACGGCACACCGAGGGCTGCGATCGTGCATTGGTCCCAGACGGTCTCGTGCTCGTAGCCGCCCGCATCCGCGTACTCGGCGATCGCCGACGCGTAGGCCATCTGCGTGTCGTGCTCGTCGCGTTCGATCAGCGCGTTCTCGGCGGACTCGAGCGCCTCGGCCGCCCCGCGGATGCGCGCAGGGGCGACGCGCACCAGAAGCTGGTGCACCGTCTCCCCGGCCTCGCCGTGGCCGACGAACTGGTCCATGACACCGAGCCCGCCGTCGATCGTGACGACGCCGTCATCGGCGGCCTGGTCACCGCGGATGATCCGCAGCATGGTGGTCTTCCCTGCGCCGTTCGGGCCGATCAGCGCGCTCGTCGAGCCGGCGCTGACACGGAAGCTCGCCTCATCGAGAAGCGGTCTGCCGTCAGGGAGCGTCAAGGAGACGCTGGATACATCGATAGAGCCCACGGTGCGTGGCCGTCCTTCCGCCCGCGCATGCCGAGCCGACCAGGCTATCAGGCGGAGCCACGATGCTCCGAACTCCGCTCAGGCGAGAACGCTCGAGGTCGGAACGGGCGCGGCGAACAGGTCGAGCACCGGGCAGTGCGCATCGACGACGGCGCGCAGGTTCTCGTACTGTTCCGCCGAGGGCGCTGCCAGGACGGCGGGGGCCAGCTCGTCGCGCCGACCCGCGAGGGCGATGAGTTCGACGTCGACGGTCGAGATCACCAGGTCGAGGTCGTCTTCCGCGACCATCCGGGCGATCGCCGGCACGAAGTCGTCATCCCTCCCCGGCGGCACCAGCCGACGCTGCGCCGGAGGCACGAGGTAGATGCCGCTCGCCCAGCCGTCCATGTCGGCGGCGAACACGGTCAGATCCGATCGACGAAGCAGCGACCGGATGACGGCGACACCCGCCGGTCCGCCCGCACCCGTCACCAGCACCCGCTTGGTCATCAGCTCTCCCGTCGCGTGAGTTCGTGGGCGCCGATGAACTCGGCTGTCTCGCGCACCACTTCCAGGGGGTCGACGGCGGTGCCCCCGCCGAACCTCGACCAGTACCGCGCCGTCGCGGTGACGAACTCGGGTTCCAGGTAGTCACGACTCGCGGTCTGGGAGCCGAAGCGTTCGAGCAGCCGGAGCTTGTCGTCGAGGAAGTTATCGATGCGAACGAATCGCGTGGGGCGGAAGTCGATCGTCGATGACGGGCTCTGGTAGCACGCCACCGTTCCCACGCGCCGCGTGGCCACGATGGTCGCCTCGCTCACGGCGCGGTGATCCTGATGGCGGTCGTGGCTCGAGTGGGTGTAGACGATCGTCGGCTGGATCTCCTGCACGACCTCTTCGATGATCCGGACGGTGGAGCCGCCTCCCGAGATCTCGGTGTCGACGAGATCCTTCAGGAAGAGACGGGCGCCCAGCATGTCGGCAGACGCCAGGGACTCGTTCTGCCGACTGTCGGCATCTCCCCCTCGCGCTCCGCGGGAGAGAGTGAGGATCGTGATCTCGTCCTGAGCCCTGGCATGCGCGGCGAGGAGTCCTCCGACGCCGATCTCGACATCATCGGGGTGCGCTCCGATCGCGAGCACCCGCTCGGGCTTGCGGGCCTCTTCTCGACGACGACGGCCCTCCTCGACGAGACGCATGACCGCTTCGACGAGCTTGCCGTTGTCGAGCGGCTTGGTCAGGAACTCATCGGCCTGCGCCCGCAATGCGGAGACCGCGTATTCGACGGAGACATGGGCGGTCATCACCACGACGGGAACCGAGGGCACCGTGCGCCGCAGCTCGGCCAGCAGCTCGAGACCGCTGAGCCCCGCCATGCGCCCAGATGTCGGTCACGACGACGTCTGGGCGCATGGCGGCGACGCGCTCCACCGCCGACAGGCCATCTCCGGCGACATCGACGATGCACCCGGCGCGCCGCTCGAGCACGGTCTTCACGAGCAGGGCGACGTCCGGATCGTCATCGACGACGAGTACGCGAGGAGAATCCTCAGACATTTTCTACAGCTCTCCTTGGGGAGGTTCCCTGACCGATGGGGATCGGTGACGCGATCTCGGCGCCTTCAACACCGCGACCGCAGGGAAAGTCGAGCGGGGTATGTCGATTCTGGCATACGGTGTCGCCGCCGCCGACGGTGCCTCCCCTACCCTCCCGCGCGGGCGGCACGCTTCTCCTGTTGGAAGACCCGGATCGCCTCGTAGCGCTCCGCGGATCTCGTCCGCCGCTTCGCTGCTTCGTCTTCGCGGTTCTTCGGTGGCGCGGTGGTCACGAGTTCGCTCAGAAGACGGCTCACGACCTGGGCGATCTCGCCGACCGCGCTGTCGAAGGCGGTCTGGTTGGCTCGGGACGGCGCCGTGGTCCCGGCGATCTTGCGCACGAACTGCAGGGCGGCGTCGTGGCATTCCTCATCGGTCGCTGCGGGCTCGAGATTGTTCAACGGGACGATGTTCCGACACATACCCGCACGCTACGCCCGCTCGCAGGTCGACGGAAGGGCAGGAACCGGAGCCCGCCCCGGCCCACGGCCCGCGCATCGTGGGGGGATGGTGCGAGCGGAGGGCCCTCGCTACGCTCGGGGCTACCGGAACCGCGCGCGCGTGACCTCTCACCCCGTCGACAGGACAGAACATGACGAATCCCCCGTTCCCCGAACCGCCTGCACCGGATTCCTCGAACCCGGTGACCCCGCCACCGACCGCGCCCCCGGCCCCTCCGACTGGGCCTCCGA
>NZ_JAGYWT010000301.1:0-3046 GCF_019279095.1 Microbacterium sp. BF1
GAGCGTTGACGGGCGCGAGCAGCAGGACGCCGACCGAGAGACAGCACACAGCCGCATGCACGAGCTCCTGGACCATCTCCGCACGCAGCTCATGCGCGGCGCTCCGACTCAGGCGGACCGAGAGACATCGCTCGAGTCACGCCGAGGGCGACGCCAGCCCGAAGTACTCAAGCTCCGCGTCGTTCAGCATCCGCGAGCGGATCAAGAATCGCATCCCTGTCGGCCCCTCGACGCTGAATCCCGCACCGCGCCCCGGCACGACGTCGATGGTCAGGTGCGTGTACTTCCAGTACTCGAACTGCGACTGCGACATGAAGACCTCGACGGACTGCGCCAGGCCCACGTCGAGCGCCCCGAGCAGCACGTCGCCCGGCCCCGTGATGAACATCCCGATCGGATAGCACATGGGCGATGAGCCGTCGCAGCAGCCGCCGGACTGGTGGAACATGAGCGGCCCGTGCTGGGCGGTCAGCTCGCGTATGAGCGAGGCCGCAGCCTCCGTCACGTCCACGCGCTGGTAGGTGCCGATGCTGACCATGACTGCCGCCTTCCGCGGAGGGAGCCGGGCGGACGCTGAGGGAGCAGCGCCCGCCCGGGGATCGAACTCAGAAGAAGCCCATCGGGCCCTCTGCATACGAGACGAGGAGGTTCTTCGTCTGCTGGTAGTGGTCGAGCATCATCTTGTGATTTTCGCGACCGATGCCCGACTGCTTGTACCCGCCGAACGCTGCATGCGCCGGGTACTGGTGGTACGTGTTGGTCCACACACGCCCGGCCTCGATCGCCCGACCCGCCCGGTAGGCGGTGTCACCGCTGCGGCTCCAGACGCCGGCGCCGAGACCGTAGAGCGTGTCGTTGGCGATCGAGATCGCGTCGTCGAATCCGTCGAACGAGGTGACCGAGAGCACGGGCCCGAAGATCTCCTCCTGGAAGATGCGCATGTCGTTCGTGCCCTCGAACACGGTCGGGGCGACGTAGAAGCCCCCGCTCAGATCCCCGCCGAGGTCGACCCGCTCGCCACCGGTCAGCAGGCGCGCGCCGCCTTGCTTGCCGATGTCGATGTAGCTGAGGATCTTCTCCAGCTGGTCGTTCGATGCCTGCGCGCCGATCATCGTCGCGGGGTCGAGCGGGTTGCCTTGCACGACCTTCTTCACGCGCTCGAGTCCGTCCGCGAGGAACCCGTCGTAGATCGAGCGCTGGATGAGCGCCCGCGAGGGGCAGGTGCACACCTCGCCCTGATTCAGCGCGAACATCGTGAAGCCCTCGAGCGCCTTGTCGTAGAACGGGTCGCTGGTCGAGCGGGCGACGTCTTCGAAGAACACGTTCGGGCTCTTGCCTCCGAGCTCCAGCGTGACCGGGATCAGGTTCTGCGAGGCGTACTGCATGATCAGACGACCGGTCGTGGTCTCACCCGTGAAGGCGACCTTGCGGATGCGCTTGTGCTGCGCGAGCGGGGCGCCCGCCTCGATCCCGAACCCGTTCACGATGTTGACGACACCCGCCGGCAGCAGGTCGCCGATGATGTCGAACAGGAACAGGAGGGATGCCGGGGTCTGCTCGGCCGGCTTGATGACGACGCAGTTGCCTGCGGCGAGCGCGGGCGCCAGCTTCCAGACCGCCATCAGGATCGGGAAGTTCCAGGGGATGATCTGCCCGACCACACCGAGCGGTTCGTGGAAGTGGTACGCGACCGTGTTCTCGTCGAGCTGGCTGATGCCGCCCTCCTGCGCCCTCAGCACGCCGGCGAAGTAGCGGAAGTGGTCGACGGCGAGGGGGATGTCGGCGGCCAGCGTCTCGCGCACCGGCTTGCCGTTCTCCCATGTCTCGGCGACGGCGATCTCCTCGAGGTGCTGCTCGATCCGGTCCGCGATCCTGTTGAGGATCACCGAGCGCTCGGCCGGGCTCGTCTTGCCCCAGCCCGCGAACGCCTGCCACGCGACCTCGACGGCCCGATCGATGTCTTCGCTGGTGCCGCGGCCGACCTCGGTGAACGCCTTGCCGTTGACGGGGCTGACGTTCTCGAAGTACTGGCCCTTGACGGGTTCGACGAACTCGCCGCCGATGTAGTGGCCGTAGCGCGGCCGGTAGTTCGCGAGGGCGCCCGGCTGGCCCGGGGCCGCGTAGGCGAGGGACACGTCTTCTTCGACGATGCTCATGGGAGTCTCCTTCGACGGGGCCGCGCATCGGTGCAGCGGCTGTCCTTCGAAGGTAGGTCGCACGAGGTTGCACCCCGGTGCGCAACGTTGCGCCGAGTTGCAAGGCTCGGTCAGGCCTCGAGACGCTCGATACGGGCGACCAGTCCCGCGCGCTTCGGCGACCGGGCGGGGAGCATCTCCAGCGCCAGTCGGAGGGTTTCGGCGTCGCCTTGACCCTCGGGGATCTCGGCGTAGGAGAGCAGCACGTCGAGACTCGCCTCGGACAGCATCGCCTCACGCAGCGCTGCCCTCACCGACTCGCGGAACTCCTCGACACCGGGCGATGTCGACTCGGGCAGCACCGGACCCCGATAGGCCGTGAGCGCCACCCGGTGCGCGCCGCGATCGAGCAGGGACAGCACGTCGTGTGCGTCGGTGTCGAGGGCGACGGGAAGGCGATACGGACGCGACTCCGGCACGAGGTCGGGGGCGGTGCGCTCGAGCACCTTGCGCAGGCGCACCATCTCCGGGCGGAGCGTGTCGGGTGAGACACCGGGGCCGTAGACGAGCTCGCACAGGCGCTCGGCCGAGAGGCCCTGGCGATGCACGGCGAGCATGAGCAGGATCGCAGCGTGGCGCGCACTGAGCTCGATCATCGACTCGTCGTGCGCGGACTCGGTCTCCAGCCGCGCCCTGTCGCGGCCCAGCACATGGAGCGTCGCCCTGGCGGTCACCGGAGTGCGTCCCTTCGTCGCGGCGGATCGGGGTCGGGATCCCTCGCTCCGCTGCCGGAGCCGGGCGACCATCAGCTCCGACTCGACGGCGCGGGCCGTGGCATCGACCAGCAGTCGCGCCTGCAGCGAGACGACCTCGGGGCCGCCCGTGATGTCGATCACGCCGAGCACGCGCTG
>NZ_JAGYWT010000302.1:0-3021 GCF_019279095.1 Microbacterium sp. BF1
CGTTCTGTCCGGGATCGACGGCCTGGATGCCACCGCGGATGATCTCCGTCATGTACGCACCCGTGTTGAGCGAGAGCGTGATGGCACCGGCGACGAACGGGTTGAACGTGAGACCGGGGAACTCGCGGCTGCGGCGTTGAAGAACGCGAGGTCCTCCGGAGCCATCACGGTGCTCGCGGCGCCTCCGCCGATGGAGTAGTTGATCACGTCGACGCCGTCGGCGACGGCCTGGTCGATCGCGGCGATCAGGTCGCTCTGCGCGCAGATATCATCCGTGGTCACCGTCGTGTCTGGACCGACGTAGCAGGCCTTGTAGGCCGAGATCTTGGCCGCGGGCGCGACTCCCGAGATCGTGCCGAAATCGACGTTCTCGATGCTGGCCTTGACCTTGAAGTTGCCCGCCGCGGTGCTCGCGGTGTGAGAGCCGTGGCCGTCACCGTCACGGGGCGAGAGGTAGTCGTACTGGAAATCGAAACCGGCCGCCTCAGCTCCGGCGTAGAAGTACTGTCCGCCGATGAGCTTCGACGAGTAGTCGCTCTTGTCCCAGTCCTGGCCCTCGACCATCGCTGCCTGGAACTGCCCGCCGTCCGACTTGTCGAAGTAGACGTAGGTGCCGTCGGTGTAGGGCTGAGCGCCCTTGTTGCGGTTGTGCTGCTTCTTCTGCTTCTTGATCTTCTTGCCCTCGAACGAGGGGTGCTCGGGGGCGATGCCGGTGTCGATCACGCCGACCACGACGCCCTCTCCGGCTTTCTCGACCCCGCCGGTCTGCTGCCACACGCCGCCGCGGCCCTTGCGGTCGTCGCCGAGCCCGAGGTAGTCGGTCGACGTCTGCGCATCGGGGTGACGGATCTCATCCGGGTACACCCCGATGACGTCCTTCGACGCACGAAGCGCGTCGACCTGTTCGCCGCTGAGGTCGGCACTGAAGCCGTTCAGCACCACCTGGTAGGTGGTGTCGGGGGTGACGCCGATGTCGCTGACGAGGTCGGTCTGCTCGGTCTGCAGATGCTCGACATAGCGTTGCGAATCCTGCGACTGCGTCTCCAGCTGCTCGCCTTCGGCGGGCTTGGTGGCCTTCAGACCCTTGACGTCGCCTTCGTAGGTGGCGAGCGGATCCGACTTCATCACCACGATGTAGTGCCCGGGGGTGCCTGCGACGGGGACGGGGTGCGTCACCTCCTCCGTCGCGGCGTAGCCGGTGGTTGCCGTCGATGCGATGAACAGCGTGGCCAGGGTGGTGGCGGCTGCCATCCGGAGGGGTGTTCGACCCACGTGGTGCTCCCGATGATCACGGCGCAGCCGCGTGCTGCACTGCATCAGGACGATGCCGACGCGCTGAAGATCATCGCGATGAAGAGCCAGATCCCTGTGATCGCCGACATCCACTTCCAGCCGCGCTACATCTACACGGCGATCGACGCCGGATGCGGCGCGGTTCGAGTGAACCCCGGGAACATCCGGGAGTTCGACGGCAACGTCGGCAAGATCGCGGAGGCGGCGAAGGCCGCGGGCGTTTCGCTGCGCATCGGTGTCAACGCCGGATCGCTCGACCGCCGCATCCTCACCAAGTACGGCAAGGCGACGGCCGAGGCGCTGGTCGAGAGCGCCGTCTGGGAGGCGTCGCTGTTCGAGGAGCACGACTTCCACGACTTCAAGATCTCGGTCAAGCACAATGACCCGATCGTGATGGTCAAGGCGTACCGGCTGCTGGCTGAGCGGGGCGATTGGCCTCTGCATCTCGGCGTGACCGAGGCCGGCCCGGCGTTCCAAGGCACGATCAAGAGCGCCACGGCGTTCGGCATCCTGCTCGGCGAGGGCATCGGCGACACGATCCGGGTGTCGCTGTCGGCGCCGCCGGCCGAAGAGGTCAAGGTGGGCCACCAGATCCTGCAGTCGCTGAACCTGCGTGAGCGCAAGCTCGAGATCGTCTCGTGCCCCTCGTGCGGTCGTGCGCAGGTCGACGTATACACGTTGGCCGAGAACGTCACCGAGGGACTCAAGGACATGACCGTCCCGCTTCGGGTCGCCGTGATGGGCTGCGTCGTCAACGGACCCGGTGAGGCCCGAGAAGCCGACCTCGGCGTCGCCTCGGGCAACGGCAAGGGGCAGATCTTCGTGAAGGGCGAGGTCATCAAGACCGTGCCTGAGGCGGACATCGTCGCCACGCTGATCGAAGAAGCCAACCGCATCGCCGCAGAGATGGGCCCGGAAGCGCCGCTCGGCACCGCCCAGGTCGTCACGGTCTGAGCCAGGAGGAGCACCACATGGCCGATCACACACTTCCCGCTCCTGTGCAGGCGATGATCGACGCGATCAACGCCGCCGACACCGAGGCATTCGTGGATGCCTTCACCGCCGACGGTTTCGTCAGCGATTGGGGCACGGTCAAGGCCGGCCCCGCTGGGGTGCGCGACTGGGCGGGCAGTGACGCGATCGGCGCCGGTGCGCAGATGACCGTGCTCTCGGCCGAGACCGAGGGCGACACCACGCGCCTCCGTTTCGGATGGGAGAGTCGCGTCTTCAACGGTGAGTCCGACGGCATCTTCGTCGTCGAGGGCGACAAGCTCGCCAGCTTCACGATCCCCCCGTCCCACTGACACGTCAGCTGCGGGCTGTGGAGCCCGCGCGCCGACTGCGTGCCGTCGAATCCTAGGAGAACCATGTCGACGCCCACCATCGTGACCTTCGCGGCAGGGGCCATCGCCGGAGATGGCATCGTCACCCGTGTCGAGAACCACCCGGACGGCCCCGTCGTGGTCGTGGACACGACACCCTTTCACCCCGTCGACCACACCTGGCCGGATCAGCCGGGCGACACGGGGACCATCGCGGTCGCCGGCGACACCGTCCAGGTGACGGAGGCGCTGATGGCCGCGATCTCGGATGAGGGCGAGTTCGCCGTCGGGAGCGACATCCCCGTCAAGCGCGGGGCCGACGGCTGGACCTGGCTCGTCGGGCATCGGATCGAGGGTGCCGCTCCGGCTGCTCTCGTCGAGGGTGCGCGGGTGACGCTCTCGGTCG
>NZ_JAGYWT010000303.1:0-3002 GCF_019279095.1 Microbacterium sp. BF1
CTGGTGGCGGCGGCGGTCGTGGCCGCGGCCCCGGCGGTGGTACCGCAGGTGCCTTCGGTAAGGGCGGCGGCAAGAGCAAGCAGCGCAAGTCGCGGCGGGCGAAGCGGCAAGAGTTCGAGATGCGGAGTGCTCCGGTCGTCGGTGGCGTCAACGTCACCCGCGGTAACGGAGAGATCATCCGCATGCGTCGCGGCGCATCGATCGCGGACTTCGCCGACAAGATCGAGACGCTGACCGGCTACACGGTGCAGCCCGGAACCCTCGTGACGATCCTCTTCAACCTCGGCGAGATGGCCACGGCCACCGAGTCGCTGGACGAGGCGACGTTCGAGGTCCTCGGTGCCGAGCTCGGCTACAAGATCCAGATGGTCTCGCCCGAGGACGAGGACAAGGAGCTCCTCGAGGGCTTCGGTCTCGACCTCGAGGCCGAGCTGGAAGCCGAGAGCGAAGACGACCTCGAGATCCGTCCCCCGGTCGTCACCGTCATGGGTCACGTCGACCACGGTAAGACGCGACTGCTCGACGCGATCCGTCAGACCAACGTCATCGAGGGAGAAGCCGGCGGCATCACCCAGCACATCGGTGCCTACCAGGTGTGGACCGAGCACGAGGGCATCGAGCGCGCCATCACGTTCATCGACACCCCGGGTCACGAGGCGTTCACCGCCATGCGTGCCCGTGGTGCGCAGGTCACCGACCTCGCGATCCTCGTGGTCGCAGCCGACGACGGCATCATGCCGCAGACGGTCGAGGCGTTGAACCACGCGCAGGCGGCGAACGTGCCGATCGTGGTCGCGGTGAACAAGGTCGACAAGCCCGACGCCAACCCCTCGAAGGTGCGTCAGCAGCTGACCGAGTACGGCCTGGTCGCCGAGGAGTTCGGTGGCGACGTCATGTTCGTCGACGTGTCCGCTCGTGCCGGCACCGGTATCCAGGAACTGCTGGATGCCGTGTTGCTCACCGCCGACGCTGGTCTCGACCTCACCGCCAACCCGAACAAGGGTGCTCGCGGTGTCGCCATCGAGGCGAAGCTCGACAAGGGCCGCGGTTCGGTCGCCACGGTGCTGATCCAGTCCGGAACGCTCCGGATCGGTGACGCGATCGTCGCAGGCACCGCCTATGGTCGCGTGCGTGCCATGGCGGACGAGAACGGCGAGCAGGTCCTCGAGGCCTACCCGTCGCGTCCGGTGCAGGTGCAGGGTCTGAACTCGGTGCCCCGTGCCGGTGACGTCTTCATCGTCACCGAGGAAGACCGCATGGCCCGCCAGATCGCTGAGAAGCGTGAAGCAGTCGAGCGCAACGCCCAGCTGGCCAAGGCCCGCAAGCGCATCTCGCTCGAGGACTTCACCCGTGCTCTCGAAGACGGCAAGGTCGAGTCGCTCAACCTCATCATCAAGGGTGACGTCTCCGGTGCCGTCGAGGCCCTGGAGGAGTCGCTGCTCAAGATCGAGGTCGATGATTCGGTGCAGCTGCGCATCATCCACCGCGGTGTCGGTGCGATCACCGAGTCCGACGTGAACCTGGCGACGATCGACAACGCGATCATCGTGGGCTTCAACGTGCGCCCCGACACGAAGGCACGCGAGCGTGCCGCCCGTGAAGGCGTGGACATCCGCTTCTACTCCGTCATCTACAACGCGATCGACGAGATCGAGAGCTCGCTCAAGGGCATGCTCAAGCCGGAGTACGAAGAGATCCAGTCGGGTGTGGCCGAGATCCGCGAGGTGTTCCGCTCCTCGAAGTTCGGCAACATCGCCGGTGTCATCGTGCGATCGGGAACGATCACGCGCAACGCCAAGGCCCGCGTCATCCGCGACGGCGTCGTGCTGGCCGATGGCCTTGCCATCGAGTCGCTGCGTCGTTTCAAGGACGATGTCACCGAGGTCCGTACGGACTACGAGGCCGGTATCGGACTCGGAAAATACAACGACATCCAGATCGGTGATGAGATCGAGACGACCGAGCTCGTCGAGAAGCCTCGCGGCTGATCAATTCGAAACACCTTCGGGCGTCTCCCTCTCCTGCTCCTTCCGGAGCACGGAGACGGGGGACGCCCTGAGGGTTCCTGGACAGGGAGAGAACAATGGCAGGCGAAAGACAGGCCCGTCTCGCGGATCGAATCCGCGTGATCCTCGCCGAACGGCTGGAGAAGGGGCTGCGCGACCCGCGCCTCGGCTTCGTCACCATCACCGACGTCCGCGTGAGCGGCGACCTCCAGCACGCATCGGTGTTCTACACGGTGCTGGGCACGGAGGAGGAGCGCATCTCCAGCGGTGCGGCGCTCACCTCGGCGACCGGAATGCTGCGCAGCGAGGTCGGACGGCAGCTGAGCACCAGGCTCGTGCCGACCCTCGAGTTCATTCCCGACGCGCTTCCGGAGAACGCCGACCACATCGGCGCGCTGCTGCGTGAAGCGCAGCAGCGTGATGCCGATGTCGCCAAGCTCGCGTCCTCGGCTTCCCACGCCGGCGACGCCGACCCGTACCGTACCGACGACGACGCGGAGTAAGCGCCGTTTGATACGCTCGGCTTCGCGGGACGGCGTCCCGCGAAGCTGAGGGGGATCGGCATCGAGGGTGCGAACACGTCTGGGGGGCCGTTTATCGCGCCCGCTGCCGTCGGGCTCCTCCTGGAGCAGCTGCTCGAGCAGGATCTCGGTTGCGCGCCCCACGTGCTCGCTCGCCTCGCCGATGATCTGGACGCGGACGCGGCGACGATCCGTGAGGTCGTCCAGCGGTTGACGCCGGATCAACGACACGGTCTGCGCCCGGCGCCGACGCCCCTGCCGCTGGTGCCTGCGATCGCGCAGAGGTTCGAGGGGGTGGCATTCGACGAACGCGATCGCAGGCTGCTTCTCGCACTCGCCGTGTGCCTGGACGATGCTCTCGATCCGATTCTCGAATTCGATGGGCGCTCGGCGGCCGAGGTCACCTCCGCCCGCGTCGGTGCCCACCTCGCCGTGCACGCCGGCCGGGTGCGCTTCATCGACGCCCGACTGGCGA
>NZ_JAGYWT010000304.1:0-3002 GCF_019279095.1 Microbacterium sp. BF1
GGAGTTCGAGCCGATGCCCTCGCCGACGTCGCCCACCAGAACGCTCGCTGCCTCGATGACGCTCGACGTCTCCTCCCATTCGATGGTCGTGGAGGCCTGCTGGACTTCTCCCTCGGTCTCGGTGGGGTTCTCCTGCGGCGTCGACAGGTACAGCGACACCCGCTCCCCCGCCCGCGTCATGAGGTTCAGATGCCGTTCGGTGGTGCCGTCGCTCCACCGCGTCCGCACACCGGAGGCATGCAGGGCTTCGCGAACGCGTCGGCCCTCCGCGTCCGTCCCGGTGATGGCATGGAGCCGCGTCGTGCGGCCCAGTGCGGTCAGGCTGAGCGCTTTGCCGGCGCTGGTCCCGCCGACCGTCTCCCACGTGTCCTCGGCGAACTGCATGTGCGGCTCCGGTTCCGGCAACCGATCGAGCACGACGATACGGTTCCACGACGCGGGGCCGACGATGAAGACGGACGCGGGTTCGGAGGCGGGAGGCATGACACCATCCTGCCGTGCGGTCCCCCTCAGCCGATGCGGGAGACCAGCGCGTCCAACCCCATGCCGTAGTCGATGCGCACCACGGGAAGAGCGAGCTTGTCCGTGCCGATCTTCACGTATCCGGGTTCGATGGTGCGACCCATCTCGTAGCCGGCCTGAGCGACGCCCTGCTTGGTCGTGTCGTTGTAGTGCCCGTAGGGGTACGCGACCACCTGACCCACGCCGAGGATGTCGGCCGAGGTCGTGAGGTCGGCCGCGATCTGATCGGCGCTCCAGTTGACCATCCGGCCCTTGCCGTTGTCGCCGGCCTGGTGCATGTCGTGGGTGTGCGAGCGGCGCTGCACGTAGATCGACGGTGCCGGATCCTGCCGATAGGCCGTGATCATGAACGACGTCGAGAGCACCTTGTATTTGTCGACGACCGGTACCGCGAGGTCGAACCACGTCTGATCGGCGTCGTCGTCGGTGATGATCACGCTCTTCGCCGGCAGCGAGAGCCGCCCGTCGATGAAGGCGCTGAGCTCATCCCACGTCGGCAGATAGAAGCCCGTGGTCGCGATGTGGTTCATCTGCGCGTCGAAGTCTCCGATGTACGCGTAGTTGCCGCGCAGCCAGCCCTTCTCGCCCTCGGGGTCGGCCGTGAACTGGTGGTACATGAGGATGGGCACCCGCACGTCTTCCGCGGCGTTCTCCTCCGGCGTCTTCCAGGCGGCGAAGAGCTCGACCTGCTGATCCACGCACACCACGGGGTCGGCGCCGTTCACGCGGGCTGCGACCGCGAAAGCTCCCGCATCCGCCGCGCTCGGGTACCAGCCGGCGAAGACCCGGCCGTCGAGCTGCGGGATGGGCAGTCCCTGATACAGAGCTTCCTGGAACTGCAGCATCGGCTCCGCAGGAGCACCTTCGCCCGTGAACGTGACCGCACACGCTCGCGGGTCGTTCGCGTCCGCCACGATCTGCTCCGCCGGCGTCAGCGGATGCTCGATAGCCTCGGACTGCGCCTTCGGGACCGTGTTCTCCGGCGTGCGGGTGAACCACACGAACGCGGCTGCCGCTCCTCCG
Source organism: Microbacterium sp. BF1 (assembly GCF_019279095.1). Lineage (NCBI taxonomy): Bacteria > Bacillati > Actinomycetota > Actinomycetes > Micrococcales > Microbacteriaceae > Microbacterium > Microbacterium sp. BF1. The sequence goes on from NZ_JAGYWT010000304.1 coordinate 1,546, forward strand.
ACGACGACGACCGCCACGGCGGCGCTGATGATGATCGCGGCGCGCGAGCGCCGCTTCCCCCCGGAAGCCATCATCAGGCGTCGAAGCCCTCGGCGATCATCTCGACGAGCTCCTCCCGCTCCTCGACCGGGAGGAATGCTGCGGCTGCGGCGTTGAACTGGAACGTCTCGAGGTCGTCGAGATCGTACTCGAACGCCTCCACCAGCAGCGCGAGCTCACGGGTGAGAGAGGTGGCGCTCATGGTGCGGTTGTCGACGTTCACGGTGACCGCGAATCCGAGCTGGTACAGCAGGTCGAAGGGGTGATCCACCATGGTGTTGCCCCACGCGGCGATCGCACCGGTCTGCAGGTTCGACGACGGCGAGAGCTCGAGCGGGATCTCACGGTCGCGGACCCAGCGCGCGAGGTCGCCGAACTGCACCTGCACCTCGTCGCCCTCCTGCGTGATGACATCGAGGTCCTCCGCGATGCGCACACCGTGTCCGAGCCGCAGTGCGCGTCCGTCCAGCAGAGCCGAGCGGATGGAGGCGGGGCCTGCCGCCTCTCCCGCATGCACCGTGACGGGGAAGAAGTTCTCGGCGAGGAAGTCGAACGCCTTGCGGTGGTTCGACGGCGGGAAGCCGTCTTCGGGACCGGCGATGTCGAAGCCCACGGCGCCGCGGCCGCGGAAGTCGACCGCGAGCTCGGCGATCTCGAGGGCACGGTCGATGTGCCGCATGGCGGTGATCAGCTGGCCGACACGGATGCTACGTCCCGCGCGGTCGGCGGCATCCTCGCCTTCCTCGATGCCCTGCTGCACGGCTTCCACGGTCTGCTCGAGGGTGAGGCCGCGAGCCAGGTGCTGCTCGGGAGCCCAGCGCACCTCGCCGTAGATCACGCCGTCGGCCGCGAGGTCCTGCACGAACTCGCGCGCCACCCGGGTGAGGCCCTCCTGCGTCTGCATCACCGCGGTCGTGAGGTCGAACGTCTTGAGGTACTCGACCAGCGAGCCGGAGTCGCTCTGCTTCGCGAACCACGACCCGAGAGCAGCCGGCTCGGATTCCGGCACCTCCAGGCCGATCGCATCCGCGAGCTCGATGATCGTGGCGGGCCGCAGCGCGCCGTCGAGGTGGTCGTGCAGCGAGACCTTGGGCAGGCTCCGCAGGGAGACGCCCTGAAGCGTGACGTCGCCGTTCGCATCGATCGACATGGTGATCCTCTCGGTCGCGGATGTGCTCAGTTCAGGCTAGCGGTCGAAGGTCACGCCGTGATGCGCTCGCGGACGATGGGACCGGTGACCGGAGCCTCGTCTCCGATCGCCCAGGAGCCCTCGAGCGCGTCGAGCGCCCTTACCACCGAGGGCATCCGCTTCCAGACCTCCGAGAACGAGAGCAGTCCCCGGGCCTGGCTCGTCGGCGGGCAGAAGATGAAGCCCGAGAACAGATCGATCCTGCTCGAGGTGATCGTCCGCATCCTGT
>NZ_JAGYWT010000305.1:0-2988 GCF_019279095.1 Microbacterium sp. BF1
GCCGGCAGGTTGATGATGACCTTGCGGTCGGGGGTGGGCTCGAAGACCTCGATCACCTGGTTGCAGATGTCGACGGCGAACTCGAGCTCGGTGCCGGTGTAGCTCTCGGGCGAGTACTCGTAGTAGATTGATCGACGCCGGAGTCACGGCGATCGTGCAGCCGGGTGGCTCGGTGCGCGACGAGGAGGTCGTGGACGCTGCGCGCAAGGCCGGCGTGACGATGTTCTTCACCGGGGAGCGTCACTTCTTCCACTGAGCGCTCGCCGTCATCGGGAGCGTGTTCCCGTCGCACGCCCGCGTGGCACCTATATACTGGGGCCTCACTGGGGCGATGGGGCGACAGTATGGAAGCACAGGCGCGTGCGACGTCGAGCGAAGGCATGTCGGCTGTGCCATGGCTGAGACCGACGTCCTATTGGATGCCGGCGCACTTCGTGGATTCGGCCTGGGTCACGCACGGTGCGTTCGCCGCCTGGCTCATCGACGTGCTGCGCCCGCGAGACGTGGTGGAACTGGGCACCCACAACGGCTTCTCGTGCTTCGCTTTCGCCGAGGCCGCGAAGAGGCTCGGGCATCCGCTCACCATCAACGCCCTGGACAGCTGGGAGGGCGATGACCACGCCGGCTTCTACGACGATTCCATCTACCAGTCCGTGCGCTCGATCGCGTCGCGCGACTACCCGTCGTCGGTCGAACTGCATCGCGGCTACTTCTCCGACACACGTCCGCGTTTCGCCGCGGCGTCCGTCGATCTCCTGCACATCGACGGACGCCACGGGTACGAGGACGCCCGCGAGGACTACGAGCAGTGGCGTGACACGGTTCGCGACGGAGGAGTGATCCTCTTCCACGACATCGCCGAACGACGCGACGACTTCGGCGTATGGCGCCTCTGGGAGGAGATCTCCGAACCAGGGCGCGTGTTCGCATTCGAGCACGGGCATGGGCTCGGTGTGCTCGCAGTGGGGGACATCCGGCACGAGCCGCTGCGCGCACTCTTCGAGGCGGAGACGTCGGTCGCCGACCGGATCCGCGTTGACTTCGAGCGTCTCGGCGAGATGATCGCCCAGGTCGCGCGCATCCCGCATCTGGAGGCGGAGGTCGCGTCCCTGCATGACGTCGTGGACATGCTGCAGACGGAGCGGGCGCGCCTGTCGGATGTGATCGTGGCGCGCGACGACGCACTCGCAGCGGTGCACCGCAGCGCGAGCTGGAAGGTGACGAAGCCGTTGCGCGCAGCCGGGCGGATGGTTCGACGAGGCCGCTGACGGGAGGGTCAGCCGCCTTACGACAGTCATGTCCGATTTCCGCCAGTCGACGTCGGTGGAGGGTGGCAGAGTGGGGGCATGACCTTCCCCGCGAACGGCTTCGACGAGCGCTACCGTGCGATCAGCGCACGCGACACCCGCTTCGACGGGCAGTTCGTGACGGCCGTGCGATCGACCGGGATCTATTGCCGTCCGAGCAGCCGTCGGGGCGTTCATCGCGAAGTAGATGCCCTGGTCGATCGAGATCGCGGCGACGAGGGCCATGATCGCGACGAACGACTCCATGAGCATGCCGCCGTAGCCGATGAAGCGCGTCTGACGCTCCTTCTCGATGAGTTTCGGAGTGGTTCCGGACGCGATCAGCGCATGGAACCCGGAGAGCGCCCCGCACGCGATCGTGACGAACAGGAAGGGGAAGAGGGGCCCTGCGAACACCGGTCCCATGCCGTTCTCGCCGAAGACGCTGACGGCGGGGACGGTGATCTCGGGGCGCACGAGGACGATGGCTCCCGCGAGCATGACGATCACGCCGATCTTCATGAAGGTCGACAGGTAGTCGCGCGGGGCGAGCAGCAGCCAGACCGGAAGCACGGCGGCGATGAAGCCGTAGACGATGATGCCCCAGGCGATGGTCGTGCGGTCGAGGTGGAAGATCGCCTGACCCCACTCGGTACCGGCGACCCAGCCTCCGCCGATGATCGCGGCCATCAGCAGCACGAAGCCGATGATCGACACCTCGGTGACCTTGCCGGGGCGGAGGTAGCGCAGGTAGACGCCCATGAAGAGCGCGATCGGGATGGTCATCGCGACCGAGAACACGCCCCACGGGCTCTCCCCCAGCGCGTTGACGACGACGAGGGCGAGGATCGCGACGATGATCAGCATGATCAGCAGCGAGGCGATGATCGCGGCGGTGCCGCCGATCCGGCCGAGCTCCTGACGGGCCATCTGGCCGATCGTGCGTCCGCCGCGGCGCATCGAGAAGAACAGCACGGTGTAGTCCTGCACGGCGCCGGCGAGCACGACGCCCACGATGATCCAGATCGTACCGGGGAGGTACCCCATCTGCGCGGCGAGCACGGGACCGACGAGCGGTCCGGCACCGGCGATGGCCGCGAAGTGGTGGCCGTAGAGCACGCGACGGTCGGTGGGGACGTAGTCCTTGCCGTCCTGCTTCACCTCGGCGGGCGTGGCCCTGCGGTCATCGGGGCGGGTGATGTACTTCTCGATCACCTTGGAGTAGAACCGATAGCCGATGAGGTAGGTGCACACCGCGGCGAACACGAACCAGATCGCGTTGACGGTCTCGCCGCGGACGATCGCGAGCATGGTCCAGGCGACGGCGCCCAGGAGCGCGATCGCGGCCCACAGGATGATCTTCGGCAGAGTCCAGCGGTTCGCCTTCTCGTGGTGCTCCTCGGTGAGGGCGACGGAGGGGAGTTTCGGATCGGTGACGATCACGGGCTCGTCGTCGACGAGTCCGGCGCCGTCGCGGCGGCGCGACGAAGGTGCGGTCATGGAGGTCTCCTCGGGATACGCGACGTTGCGTTCCCCCACGTTAGGAAAGCGATGCCGCCGCACGGGGCCGAGCGAGTGGATGCTGCGACGAGCGGCGCGGATCACGCGGTGAACGGATGCGCGCACGCAGCACAGCACCCCGCGGTCCATCGACCACGGGGTGCTGTGCGGTGTCGCGTGCGGACTACTCCCTCTTCTCCCC
>NZ_JAGYWT010000306.1:0-2984 GCF_019279095.1 Microbacterium sp. BF1
TAGCGGGTCAGCTGCTCCACGCCGTCGATGTCGCCGCGTCGCTTGATCTCGACCGCGATCGCGGCGCCGTCGGCATCGCGCACCAGAAGGTCGACGGGGCCGATGGCCGTCGGGTATTCGCGGCGCATGAGTCGACGTGCACGCAGCGGGACTGGTAGCCCGCCTGGCAGATCTCGCACGTGTTGTCGGACGCCATGAACGAGCCGACCACGAAGTCGCCGACCTTGAGCGTCTGCACCTCGGCGCCGATCTCCTCCACGACGCCGACGTACTCGTGCCCCATCGGGTCATGATCGACCTCGTTCGCACCGCGGTACGGCCACAGGTCGGAGCCGCAGATGCAGGTCGCCGCGATCCGGATCACGGCGTCGGTGGGTCGGGTGATGGTGGGCTTCTCCCGCTCCTCGACTCTGACGTCGCCGGGGGCGTGCATGACTACTCCGCGCATTCGTGATGCTCCTTCTCTCGCGTGACATCCAGTCAACGCCGATTCCGCCTCGGATGGGAGGTACTGAGGGAACCCCTTCGAGATTCACAGATCCGGGAATACTCCGCAGGAGCACGTGTTGCACCCGACATGATTGAAACTTCAACCGTCGCTCCGGTCGCCACGGAGCGCACGCGCGTCCGCGTGCCGCTGCGCTTCGGCGAGGGCTTCTCCACGACCGAGCGCGAATACACCGTGGCCGCCCAGATGCTGAAGGCCGTCGGGGTCGACGGCATCCGTCTGCTGAGCAACAACCCCGACAAGGCCGTGCAGCTCGAGGAGCTCGGCATCCGTGTGACCGAGCGGGTGCCGACCGAGGTGCACCTGTCGGAGTCCAACTCCCGCTACCTGCAGGCCAAGCGGGACCACACGGCGCACACGCTCGACCTGTCGGCGGCGTGACAGTCCAGGAGGACACCATGACGGCGGAGCAGCCGCATCCGCGTCGACTCGACGACACCGAGATGGACACGTGGCTGCCCGTGATCCGCTTCGTCCAGCTGCTGCCGCAGGTGCTCGATCGCACACTGAAGGAAGAGGTCGGGCTCAATCACGCGCGCTACGCCATCCTCGTCACCCTGGCGGGCCGGGGCGAGGGCGCCGTCACCATGACCGAGCTCGCCCGCATCGCCGGGTTCAGCCGTTCGCGTCTGAGCCACGCGCTCGACTCGCTCGAGGAGCGAGGCTGGGTCGAGCGTGCCTCGTGTGGCGCCGACAAGCGCACCCTCTCGGCCGCCCTGACTCCGGCGGGGCGGGAGATGCTGCGCACGGCCGCTCCCGTGCACGTCGAACAGGTGCGGGAACTCGTGCTCGATCCGCTCACCGTCGAGGAGCGCGAACAGCTGAGGGCGATCCTCGGGAAGCTCCTGCCGGGCGTGACGGCGGCGCTGTGAACGGGTGCGGGCCGGTCACCGGTACCGCCAGTACCTCCCTCCACGGTCACTGAGCGCGTAGCGTCGGAGCATGGACACCCGCAGCGAGGTGCGCGAGTTCCTCTCCACGAGGCGCGCACGCATCACCCCCGACCAGGCAGGACTGCCCGCATTCGGTGGCAACCGCCGGGTTCCGGGCCTGCGTCGCGAGGAGGTCTCACTGCTCGCAGGCGTCAGTGTGGACTACTACACACGGCTCGAACGCGGTGACCTGTCCGGCGCCTCCGACAGCGTGCTCGAAGCTCTCGCCCGCGCGCTGCAGCTGGATGAGGCCGAGACCGCGCACCTGTTCGACCTCGCCCGCGCCGCGAACGCCTCCCCGGTCGCGCGGACACCTCGCAAGAAGTCGACGGTGCTGCGGCCCAGCATCCTCCGTCTGCTCGATGCGATGACCGAGGCGCCGGCGATCGTGCGCGACAACCACTTCGACTACCTCGCCGCAAACGCCCTGGGGCGAGCCCTGTACGCTCCCGTGTTCGCCCAGCCGCAGCCGAACAGCGCCCGCTTCGCCTTCCTCGATCCGGCGGCGCAGGAGTTCTACCCCGAATGGGAGCGCAACACGCAGGAGCTCGTGGCCGCGATGCGGGGCGAAGCCGGACGCAACCCCTTCGATCGCAGGCTCACCGATCTCGTCGGCGAGCTCTCGACGCGGAGCGAGCGGTTCCGCACCCTGTGGGCCGCCCACAATGTGCGCTTCCACCGCACGGGTGTGAAGCGCATCGCGCATCCGGTGGTCGGGGAGATCGAGCTGACATACGAGGCGTTCGAGCTGCCCGCCGATCCCGGCCTGCACCTGTCGACCTATACGGCGGAACCGGGAACACCCTCGGCCGACAAGCTGAGGATGCTCGCCAGCTGGGCGGCGACGGATGCGGGGGCATTCCCCTCCGCGGCATCCGCATCCGACCGCGCGGAGGCCTGAGCCGCGTGGTTCTGCTCTGAGCAGAACCACTCGAACGCGCCTGATGCCCCGGATTATCGTGAGGCATGGCCGACATCCTCTCGTTCCCGCGCGCCCCTCGCCCCGACCGTCCGCAGCTGAGCGGGCCCGAACCGCTCTGGCGGCACATGCTGGGCGACCAGCTGCGGCGTCGACGCCACGATCGCGAAGAGACCCTCACGGAGACCGCGGAGAAGGCCGGCGTCTCTCCGCAGTACCTCTCTGAGGTCGAGCGCGGGTTGAAGGAGCCGTCGAGCGAGATGATCGCCGCGATAGCCGGCGCTCTCGACACGAGCCTCATCGAGCTGACGAGCGCCGTGGCCGATGAGCTGCGCTCTGCTGCGGTGTCGGCATCCGCTGCGGTGTCGATCTCCGCTGCGGTGTCACGTGGCGCGTTCGCCCTCGCCGCCTGATCCCCGGACCCGTCATCTGCATGATCGACGGACGGATGCATGACCACAGGTCCCACTTCGGTCATGCATCCGTCCAACGCTCATGCATCCGTCCGCCAGCCCGGACGCCACCTCAGCTCCGCGCGCCCAGCACCGTGTCGATGAGTCCGTACTCGAGCGCGGCCGCGGCGGTGAACACCCGATCGCGGTCGGTGTCGGCGCGCAGTTGTGCG
>NZ_JAGYWT010000307.1:0-2979 GCF_019279095.1 Microbacterium sp. BF1
TCCTCGGCCTCGGCCAGGGCATCGCGCATGAGCTGTACGGCGGGGTGCTCCGGCTCGGACTGGCGCAGCGCCGTGCACTCGATCACGCGGCGGGCACGGTAGATGTCGATCACATCGGCGATGGTCGGCGACGCTACCGAGACGCCGCGATGCGGGATGTGCTCGACGAGTCCCTGCTCGGCGAGCACACGGAACGCTTCACGGAGGGTGTTGCGCGAGACATCGAACTGCTCGGCGAGGGCGGACTCGGACAGTCGCGACCCCGGCGCGAAGTCGCCGTCGATGATGCGCTGTCGGAGCACGTCGGCGAGCACGCCATGCTGGTTCATGCCTTCATCGTAGGTGGCGCCGTGGTCGGATCGTCTGCGGGTGGCCGCGCTGCCGACATGCACAGTTGGGGAGGGCCCCGAATCCCGCCCGTCTCCGCCGGGTGCCCGACACTGTCCAGGTCCTCGCGAACAGCCGCGAGGACGTGGAGGCGAATCGTGCCGTCCTGGTGCACGGTAAAGACGGGCTGCAGGAGCACCAGCAGACCGGTACATCAGCGTGCGGACCCACGATCGAGTAACTGCCAACGGTTTCCACGCCCCTACCCCCAGGTCAAGCGACGCAAAACGCTCGGCTGAAAGACACAGCCGAGCGTTTCGCATGAGTGAACAGTGCTGCTCACGTTCTGTTCTCCTTATTCGCTTCTTTCGTGTGGTCCGTCTTGCCTTCGCGCGAAGTTCTTGATGCTAAGCGCGAGAGCAACGATCACCAGTACGAGAGAAACGCCCCAGAACGCCCAGACCGCGTCGTGGAAGACGTCGATCCGAGCGAGCGGCGGAAGAGTTGCTGCGAGGAGCAGGAGGGCGATGATAGTGGCGCGTAGCGCGACGTGTGCCTTCATGCGGGGCCTAGGTGTATTGCCCCGTGAGGTTGTGAACGCGGTCTGAGGGGCGTTGGCCGCCGATTCCGGTGTGGGGTCTGTGGTGATTGTAGTGATGGAGCCAGGCGTCGTAGGTCGCTGCCCTGGCTTCATCGCTGCCGTAGGTGTGCGCGTAAGCCCATTCGGTGGCGAGGGTTCGGTTGAAGCGTTCGACCTTGCCGTTGGTTTGTGGCCTGTAGGCGCGAGTTCGGCGGTGCTTGATGTTCGTGTCCTCGAGTGCGTCACGAAAGACGTGAGATCGGTAGCAGGACCCGTTGTCGGTGATGACTTCGGTGACGGTGATCCCGACCGACGTGAAGTAGGCATTGGCTCGCGCCCAGAAGCCGGCGGCGGTTTCCTTCTTCTCGTTTTCGAGGATCTCGGAGTAGGCGAGCCTCGAATGGTCATCGATGGCGTGGTGCAAGTAGGAGTATCCGACCCCGGCTCGGTTCTTGCGGCCGGCTTGGCGGCCGAGTTTGCGGTGTCCGCCGCCGTCCGGGATACGGCCGAGTTTCTTGATATCGACATGGACCAGGTCGCCTGGTACGGCGCGTTCGTAGCGGTGTGGGCGCGCCTTCCGGACGCGGAGGCCGGTGGCTTGGTCAAGGTGCGCGAGGTGAGGCATGCGGTAGCGGCGCAGGACGCGCCAGGCTTGAGAGGGCTCGATACCGAGGTGGTATGCGATGCGGTGCGGTCCCCAACGGCGGGTGAAGCGCATCCCGATAATGCGCCGCTCGACACGTTTCGGGCACCGGCTCGGAGAGGTGTGCGGGCGGGAGGAGCGATCCGTGAGAAGGTCCCCGGCTCGATAGCGGTCGGCCCATTTCTTCGCGGTCGCGGGCGAGCACTGGAACCGTTCCGCGGCGCGGCGCAGGTTCCAGCCTTGCTCCACGACCAGGACCGCCAGACGGCGACGTCCTTCCGGGGTGAGGGGTGCGTTAGCGTGAGTCACGAGAACCTCCGTGGTCAGGATTTGAGTGTGGTAACCCACATCCTGCACGGAGGTTCTCGCTTTACGTCACCCGTTCACAACGTCCCGAGGCAATACAACTAGTGCGACGTCGGCGGCACCTGGAAGACTCGGCGCATGGCTCTTCTGGATCACCTGGGCATCACCGTCGGCGACCTCGAGCGTGGCCGGGCGCAGTTCCACCCCGTCCTCGCCGCTCTCGGATATCAGAGCGGGGGTGCGGACGACCACTCCATCTCGTGGCACAACGGCGACGAGACCGAGATCATCCTCTACGCCTGGGATGACGACTCCACCCCGCACCGTCATGGTCGTATCGGCTGGCAGCACATCGCCTTCGCGGTGCCGACGCGCGAGCAGGTCGAGCACCTTCATGCCGTCGCGCTCGAGGCCGGGTGGACAGCGATCCGCGGGCCCAAAGAGTACCCGCGCTACTCGGAGCGTTACTACGCCTCGTTCGTCGAGGACGCCGACGGCATCCGGGTCGAGTTCATGTACAACCCTCCTCGCGAGAAGGCTTGACGCCGGGGCGTGTCGCACCCCAGTATGGCAAAGCTGTGCCGACCGGCGCAGCACACCAGCCGAGGAGTCGACGGATGACCGCGCAGCGGAACCTCCCCATCGCAGCGGTGTTGCCGCCACAAGGAAAGGAATCATGGAGAGGCTCTCCGCACGGCTGCTGTCGTGGGCGTCGCTGATCGACGAGAAGACACTCGCTCAGGCGCACACCACGGCCCGCATACCGTTCATCCACCCGCACCTGGCGCTGATGCCTGATGCGCACCTAGTTGTTATCTACACAATGAGCAAACCCCGTGCAGCATGACAGCGCAACGAAGGCTAGACCGAACCTTTGTGCCGATCCGGTACCGCAACATCGTCGAAAGTCGAGCATCTCTGCAATCGCCAGCAACATGGATTACCGGAGTGCGTTCATGGCTCACGGCGGTCGGCGGACGCAGGGCTTCCTGGCTCCTAGCTGTACTGACCTCGACCGTTGTTGATTCGGTCGATAGGGGTCTTGCCTCCGATGCCGAGGTGGGTTCTGTCTAGGTTGTAGTGGTCGAGCCAAGCCGTCAATGCTGCTCGGCGGTCGTCGTTG
>NZ_JAGYWT010000308.1:0-2972 GCF_019279095.1 Microbacterium sp. BF1
CGCGACGACGCCCGCCTGCTTGAGGTGTGTCTGAGCGCCCTCGCCCGGCAGACCCGGAAGGCCGACGAGATCGTGATCGTCGACAACGGCAGTAGCGATGACACGGCCGCCGTCGCCGAGCGGTTCGAGGGTGAAGTTCTGCGTGCTCATGACGAGTCCTTTCGGCCGAGCGGGGATGTCAGTATGCCAGGGAGCGATCGACGGCCTCGAGGATGCGGTCGGCATCAGGGAGGTATGCGCCTTCGAGCTTCGCCGGCGGGAACGGGGTGTCGTAGCCCGAGACGCGCAGCACCGGCGCCTCGAGCGCATAGAACGCGCGCTCCATCACGGTCGCCGCGATCTCGCCACCGATGCTGCCGAAGCCCTGGGCCTCCTGCGCGTAGACCATGCGTCCGGTCTTGCGCACCGAATCGAGGATGGGCTCGTAGTCGACCGGCGACAGCGAGCGCACGTCGACGACCTCGCAGCTCGTGCCCTCGGCCTCGGCGAGCGCCGCGGCCTGCAGGAGCGTGGTGACCATCGCACCGTGCCCGACGAGCGTCACGTCGCTGCCCGTGCGGACGACCCGCGAGGAGTGCAGCGGCACGGCGGAGGCATCGAGCTCGACCTCGCCCTTCTGCCAGTAGCGGCTCTTCGGCTCCATGAAGATCACCGGGTCGTTCGAGGCGATCGCCTCCTGGATCATCCAGTACGCGTCGTTGGGCGTCGACGGCGAGACCACACGCAGGCCGGGGGTGTGCGCGAAGTACGCCTCCGGGCTCTCCTGGTGGTGCTCGACCGCGCCGATGTGCCCGCCGTAGGGGATGCGGACCACGATGGGCATGCTGATCGCGCCCTCGTGCCGGTTGGTGAGCTTCGCGAGCTGCGTGGTGATCTGGTCGAACGCGGGGAACACGAAACCGTCGAACTGGATCTCGATGACGGGACGGTACCCGACCATCGCCATGCCGATCGCGGTGCCGACGATCCCCGACTCGGCCAGAGGGGTGTCGAGCACCCGACGGTCTCCGAAGTCGCGCTGCAGATGCTCCGTCACGCGGAAGACGCCGCCGAGCTTGCCGATGTCCTCGCCCATGAGCAGAACCTTCGGGTCGTTCTCCATGGCCTTGCGCATACCCGCGTTCAGCGCCTTGCTGAGCGGCATCGTCTCCAGAGTCACTGGGCTCCTCCTTCGAACGACGCTTCGTACTGCGCGCGCCAGGCCTTCTGCTGGTCGATCAGCGGATGCGGCTCGCTGTACACATGGTCGAAGATCTTGTCGGCGCTGGGCGGCCCGAGCTCCACGGTGCGGGCGCGCAGATCCTCCGCGGCATCCGCCGCCTCCTCCTCCACGTCGGCGAACAGCTGCGCCGACGCTCCCCGCCCTTCGAGGAACGCGCGCATCCGCACGATCGGATCGCGACCGGCCCAGTACTGCTCCTCGTCGCTGCCCCGGTACTTCGTCGGGTCGTCGCTCGTGGTGTGGGCGCCGAGTCGATAGGTGACGGCCTCGATCGCCTGCGGGCCCTTGCCGGCGCGGGCCTCGTCGAGCGCGGCACGGGAGACGGCGTAGCTGGCGAGCACGTCGTTGCCGTCGACACGGACGCTCGGGATGCCGTAGCCGGCGCTGCGCTGCACGAGCGGCACGCGCGACTGGGTGGACACGGGCACGGAGATCGCCCAGTGGTTGTTCTGGAGGAAGAAGACGGTGGGCGCCTGGTAGCTCGCGGCGAAGACCATCGCCTCGTGCACGTCGCCCTGACTGGATGCACCGTCGCCGTAGTAGACGATGACCGCTTCATCGCGGTCGGCATCGCCGGTTCCGGTGCGGCCGTCGAAGACGAGGCCCATCCCGTAGCCGGCGGCGTGCAGCACCTGCGATCCGAGCACGAGCGTGTACAACCGGGTGTTGCCGTTCTTGGGGTCGGTCGGGTCCCACCCGCCGTGCGAGACGCCGCGCATCAGCTTGATGATGTCGACGGGATCGACGCCGCGGATGCGGGTCACGGCGTGCTCGCGGTACGAGGGGAAGATCGTGTCCTGCGCGCGGGCGGCGCGACCGGAGCCGACCTGTGCCGCCTCCTGCCCCCGGCTCGGCGGCCACAGCGCGAGCTGCCCCTGCCGCTGCAGGTTCGTCGCCTGGGTGTCGATCGCACGGATGACGACCATGTCCCGGTAGAACTGCTCGAGTTCCACGTCGCCGATCGCTTCGATCAGGGGAAGGTATCGCTCAGCGGCGGCGGACGGCGCGTAGCGTCCGGTCTCGTCCAGAACGCTCACAAGGGGTGTCTCGGAGGTGGTCACGCTCTCACGCTACCCGCGCCCGCATGCCAGGTCACGCATACCTAGGACGCCCTTGTAACTGGCGGGAACCCGGAGAAAACCGCGGAAAACCGCCCGAACCAGGAGGAGGGACCGCCTCAGCGGACGGAGGCTGCCACCTCGAGCACGCGGGCGATGGAGTCTTCCTCGCCCACCGAGATGCGGATGCCGTCTCCCGAGAACGGACGGACGATGAGGTCGTTCTCCACGAAGGCCGCAGCCACCTCGTCGGTGCGCTCGCCCGCGGGCAGCCAGACGAAGTTGGACTGATGTCGATGCCCGTGGCATCCGCCGTCTCGACGTCTTCGACGATCACGGTCGCACCGCCGAACTCGATGGCCGTGCCGGCGGAACGCGCGGAGGAGAACAGCCGCAGGTCGCGGATCGGGAACGACCGCTCGGCGAGAATCTCGCGCATGACGGTGCCCACCTGGCCGGTGGCGCCGACGATGGCGACGGAGAGTCCTGATTCGGAGATGCGGGTCATGATGTTCCTTGGCGTCGTGCGGTACTGCGTACGAGGCTTCGGGCGCGGCGTCGGGGTATGGCGTTCATCCAGGCGCCGCCGCGCTTCGAGTCGCGGGTGTACAGATCGAGCACGTAGAGACCGACTGCGGTTCCGTCGGCGTCGCGCACCTCGAAGACTCGTGCGCCGGGGTGGTACGCGGCGA
>NZ_JAGYWT010000309.1:0-2966 GCF_019279095.1 Microbacterium sp. BF1
CGGTGCGGTCGTTGCGATTCTCGCAGCGCTCGTACTGGCCGCCGATCAGTTTGTGAAGCACCTCACGATCGAGAACCTTCCGTATCAGGAGCCGGTTCCGGTCCTGGGGGAGTTCCTTCAGCTGTACTACGTCCGCAATCCCGGAGCGGCGTTCTCCCTCGGGTCCGGGGTCACCTGGATCTTCACGATCGCCCTCGCCGTCGTAGCCTGCGTGATCGTCTGGAAGGCGTTCGGACTCAAGTCGCGGCTGTGGGCGGTCGTCCTCGGCTGTCTTCTGGGCGGGGTGCTCGGCAATCTGAGCGACCGTCTCCTCCGTGAGCCCGGCTTCCCGGTGGGGCATGTGGTCGACATGATCTCGATGCCGTGGATGATGCCGGCGATCTTCAATGTCGCCGACATCTTCATCGTCACGGGCATGATCTCCGTGGCTTTGCTGGTCGTCTTCGGCCTCCGTTTCGACGGCACGCGGGAGCGCGATCACGAGATCGTGGAGACCGAGGCAGAAGCCGAGGCGGCTGCCGCGGCCGCTGTCACGGGAACCGAGACCGACGACGAGATGGTCGACGCAGGCGATTCCGTGACGCTGCGTGCGTCCGATGACGATGCGCCTTCGGAGGGTGCGACTCCCGCACCCGAAGGGCGCTGACCGTGGATTCGCGGTCGCTTCCCGTCCCCGACGGTTTGGACGGTGCGCGCGTCGACGCGGCGCTGGCGAAGCTGATGGGGTTCTCCCGCACCTTCGCCGCTGACGTCGCCGCGGCCGGCGGAGTCAGACTCGACGGCGTGACGCTCGACAAGTCGGACCGTCTACGCGGTGGCGGCTGGCTCGACATCGAGTGGCAGCCGAAGGAGGCGCCGAAGATCGTTCCCATCGCGGTGCCCGAACTCGGCATCGTCTACGACGACGACGACATCATCGTGGTCGACAAGCCGACGGGCGTCGCCGCCCATCCCTCAGTCGGATGGGAAGGTCCCACGGTCGTCGGCGCTCTGGCCGCCGCAGGCTTCCGCGTCGCGACCAGCGGTGCCCAGGAACGTCAGGGTGTCGTGCACCGACTCGATGTGGGCACCAGCGGTCTGATGGTCGTGGCGAAGTCCGAGCACGCGTACACCGTCTTGAAGCAGGCCTTCAAGGACCGCACCGTCGAGAAGATCTACCACGCAGTCGTCCAGGGGCATCCCGACCCGCTCGCGGGGACGATCGATGCACCCATCGGACGTCACCCGAATCACTCCTGGAAGTTCGCGGTGGTCCCTGAAGGCAAACCCTCGGTCACGCACTACGAGACGCTGGAGGCTTTTCCCGGCGCTTCGCTGCTCGAGATCCACCTCGAGACAGGACGCACCCACCAGATCCGCGTGCACATGGCGGCGCACCGTCACCCCTGCGTCGGCGACCCGCTCTACGGAGCCGACCCGACGATGTCGGCGCGGCTGGGGCTCACCCGTCAATGGCTGCACGCGCACCAGCTCGCCTTCGCCCACCCGACGACGGGGGACTGGGTGCAGTTCGAATCCCCGTACCCCGGGGACTTCCGCCACGCATTGGATGTGCTTCGAGGCGAGTAGACCGCGCTGCGCCGACAGATGTCCGTGATGTGCGCAACACTGGGCGCATGAGCATCGAGGTTCGACCGGCGACGGTGTTCGACGACGTCGCCACGCTCGTCGGACCGAAGAACCCGTCATCGAATGTCTGCTTCTGCCTCAGCTATCGCATCGGCAGCAAAGAGAACGTGGCGCTGAAGGGGAGCGCTCGCGCCGACCGCGTGCGCGAGCTGTGCCGTCAGGACCCTCCGCCCGGTGTGGTCGCGTATCTCGACGACGCACCGGTCGGGTGGGCCGCCGTGCATCCCCGACGGGAGACGAGCTTCGCTCGAAATCGGCTGATCCCGCACATCGATGATCTCGATGTGTGGTCGCTGTGGTGCTTCCGCGTGCGCCCGGGGTACCGCAAGCAGGGCATCTCCCTCGCATTGATCGACGGCGCCGTCGCGTACGCGAGGGAGCGCGGTGCGTCCGCCATCGAGGGGTATCCGGTCGACAACGGTGGGGAGAAGGTGAACCCGACCATGGCCTACGTAGGTACGCGCGCGCTTTTCGAGAGCGCAGGCTTCGTGAAGGCGGCGGATACGGGGTCGGTCCTCGACGGGTTCCCCCGGGTATTGATGAGGCTCGATCTGGGCGCCTCCACGATGTCGTCGAAGAAAGCGTGAACCGATCGACGGCGCACGGCCAATACATAGCGTGACCACAGACAGCGAGATCATCCAGCGATCTCTCCAGCAGCCGGCGGCGTTCGCCGAGCTCTTCGACAGACATGCGCGCGCGGTCAACGCGTTCGCGACATATCGGATAGGTCGGCATGCGGCCGAGGACGTTTTGAGCGAGACGTTCCTCGTCGCGTTCCGCAGACGCGCCGACTTCGACACGGACGTCGAGTCGGCGGGTCCGTGGCTTCTCGGCATCGCCTCGCGCCTTATCCGCCGGCACCGCGCGGTGGAAGCCAGGCAGTGGAGGTCCTTCGCGGCATCCATCTCTCAGCATGAGCACTCATCGCTCGGAGGTCTGGAGGATGCCTTGACGCGTGTCGATGCCGAGCGCGAGGTCGAGACGCTGAAAGCGCGTATCGCGGCCCTCGCGCCGAAGGACCGCGAGACACTGCTGCTGTACGCCTGGCAGGGGATGAGCTACGACGAGGTCGCGGCGGCACTCGGGGTTCCCGTCGGAACCGTGCGATCGCGCCTTGGACTCCGCCCGGAGGATTCAGGCATTCGAGCAGCTGCAGCAGAAGGGAGAGACCCTTGGACGTATTTGAGAAGGTTCAGCAGACCAGGCCCGCGATCGAGGGCGAGGAGGAGAATCTCGCCGCGGCGCGTGCGCTCCTCCTGATGGAGATCCAGAGACAACGCGAGCCCGCGTCCTCGCGGGCGGCGCGGCGGCCGTGGTTCATCGCCGCCGGTGCC
>NZ_JAGYWT010000031.1:0-10954 GCF_019279095.1 Microbacterium sp. BF1
CGCGGACCGCGCGGGCCGCGCTCGACGGCGTGCGCCGGGGCATCGTCGCCTACTCCTCGACGTGAGATGGATGCGATGACCGACAAACGAGCGCCCCAGCGCGCCCTCCTGCCTCTGTGGGCCGCTGTGCTCTCCGCCGGACTCGCCGCGGTGATGATGGACCTGGCCTATCCGGAGGCCGCCGTATGGATCCTCGCCTTCCCGGCGACGGCTCTCGTTCTGGTCTCACTGATCGGACGCCGTTTCGGGGGAGCGCTGCTGGTCGGAGTCGTCTACGGGATCCTGTTCTTCGGACTTCTCGTCTCCTGGACGTCGCGCTACCTGGGCCCGGTCCCGTGGGCCGCTCTCAGTGTCCTCGAGGGAGTTCTGACGGGAATCGCCCTCGTCCCGATCGCCCTCGCCTACCGGTGGCTCCCGAAGGCCTTCCCCGGGACCGCAGGACGCCTCCTGGCGCTTCCCGCTGTCGTCGCCGCCCTCTGGGTCGGCCGCGAGCTTTTCGTCGGCTCGTGGCCCTACGGGGGCTTCCCCTGGGCGCGCATCGGCATGAGTCAGGCGGAGAGCCCTCTGGCACCGGTCTCCTCATGGGTGGGCGTCAGCGGACTCAGTTTAGTCATGGTCTTCGTCGTGGCGATGCTCATCGAGGTCGCGCGCATGCGGGCATGGCGACGGCCACTCCTCGTGATCGCGCCCGCCGCCCTCGTGGTGGTGCTCCTGTTCACCCCGCTCTTTCCCACGTCTTCGAGCGGTTCCCTGCGGATCGCTGCGGTACAGGGAAACGGTCCGACCGGCTACTTCGACGACCGCGAGCCGTTCTCGGTGATCCAGGCGCAGACCGACGCGACCGCGCCTCTCTACGGCGAGGATGTCGATCTCCTGGTGTGGCCGGAGGGGTCGTTGGACGGCGACCCGTTCCAGATCGACGCCCTCGCTCGGCGGATGACTCTGCTCGCCAACCGGATCGACGCCCCGCTGCTGGCGAACGCGGCGACAGGCCGGGAGGACCGATACTTCAACACGTCGATGCTGTGGAATCCCGACGGCACGGCGACACAGCTGCATGACAAGCGCCACCCGGTCCCGTTCGGCGAGTACGTGCCGGATCGCGCTTTCTTCAACGCGCTCGCTCCCGACCTCATCGGACTCATCCAGAGGGAGTACACCCCGGGCTCGAACCCTCCGCTGGTCACCGTCGAGGGTGTCCCCGTCGGTCTCGCCATCTGCTTCGACGTGATCTACGACGACGTGATCTGGCAGGGCCTGAACTCCGGCGCTGAGGTGATGGTGTTCCAGACGAACAACGCGGACTTCCGTGGCACGGACGAGAATCTCCAGCAGCTGGCCTTCGCCCGGATGCGGGCCATCGAGACGGGCCGCAGCGTGGTGAACGTCTCGACCGTCGGCACTAGCCAGATCATCCGCGCCGACGGATCGACCGTCACGAGCCTGGACGCAGATGAGGCCGGAGCGATGCTCGAGGATGTCGAGCTCCGATCCGGCCTCACAGCTGGTGTGGTGCTGGGCCCCTGGGTGCAGGCGATCCTGCTCTGGGGCGGTCTGGGCGCGCTCCTCGTCGGGTGGTGGCGCGCCAGGAGGCGCTAAGCGCCGATCTTCTCCCGGGTCGGGTCTTCGCCGGCACCGCGGCGGGCGCGGATGAAGGCGAGGCGCTCCTCAAGGAGTTCCTCGAGTTCTGCGCGGCTACGACGCTCCAGCAGCATGTCCCAGTGGGTGCGGGCAGCCTTCTCGTCGGTGACCTCGAGCGTGACGGCCTGGCCGTCGACGTTCAGGCGGGCTTCGGCGCCGCACGCGCGGCACTCCCAGGTCTGGGGCGGTTCTGCGTCCGCCGCGAACATCAGGTTCGTGACGTGGCCGCAGGTGTCACAGGTGTAGGTGGTCTCACGGCGCTCCATGAAAACGACGCCCTCTTCGCTCTGTAGGCTCTGGGCGCCGAGTCGGATGCCGCGCAGGCTGCGATCTGCCATTGTGTGGTCCTCTCGTCGCTGTCAGGTATAGCGCTCCAGCCTGTGCGCTTCATCCACGCGGCCGCCTTCTCGGCGGAACTCACAGGTTAATCCCAGCGCCGGAGGTTATGGGACGCGTCGGAGGTCAGCGGGGGATCAGCGCTTTGAGTGCCACGTCCGCGCGATCGGAGACGATTCCGTGGGCGCCGAGAGCGATGAGGCGATGCATGCGTTCGGGCTCGTTCACCGTCCATACGTGGACTTCGACGTCATGTCGTCTGGCAGCGCGGACGAGGGCCGGCGTCATGACCTTCAGCGCACCGTAGCGCTCGGGTATCTGCAGAGCGTCGACCTCCCGGAGCACACGAGCGGGGGAGAGGCGCAGCGCCGACAGAGCCCTCAGCGCGGCGATCGTTCCGCTCCCACCGGATGTGGCGGGGCGAAGTGCTGCTCCGGACCGCAAGACCGAGGCGAGCGCGGCTCGACGGGTCGCGTCGGAGAAGCTCGTCAGGAGCACCCGGTGCGTGTGCTCGACCAGTATCGGTCCGAGCGGATCGACGGCTGCGGGGGTCTTCACATCGATGTTGAAGCGGACGTCCGGGAAGGAAACCAGTGCCTCGGCCACCGTCAGGAGCCCGCCGTGGTCCGCGAAGAGCATCCGGAGCTCTCGAGTCCGTACCTCCCGCACGCTGCGGCTGTCGCCGACCAGCCGGGTCAGTGTCTCATCGTGGAACAGGACGACGTCGCCATCAGCCGTGACCTGACAGTCGGTCTCGATGTAGTCGATGCCTGCCGCATGCGCAGCGGCGAATGCCGCAGCGGAGTTCTCCCAGACGCCCGAGTCCTCGCCTGCCGCGGTGATCAGACCGCGGTGGGCGAGGACTCGGGGATGCCGCGTCTTCGAGAAGTACGGGTGCGTCACGCGCCCGGCAGCGTGTTCGTCGGGCCCTGGCCCGGCTTCGGGGTGAATGCACTGCCGATGCCCTTGAGCGCCTCGGTGAGTTCGCTCGGGATGATCCACAGCTTGTTGGACTGACCCTCGCTGATCTTCGGCAGCATCTGGAGGTACTGGTAGGCGAGGAGCTTGTCGTCCGGCTCGCCCTGATGGATCGCGCTGAAGACGTTCTGAATGGCCTCGGCCTCACCCTGCGCACGCAGAACAGCGGCCTGCTTGTCGCCCTCTGCGCGGAGGATCTCGGCCTGGCGAGCACCTTCGGCTTCCAGGATCGCGGACTGCTTCGTTCCCTCTGCCGTCAGGATCGCGGCGCGGCGGTCACGCTCGGCGCGCATCTGCTTCTCCATGGAGTCCTGGATCGAGATGGGCGGGTCGATCGCCTTGAGCTCGACGCGACCGACGCGGATGCCCCACTTGCCTGTCGCCTCATCGAGGACGACACGGAGCTGACCGTTGATGTTGTCGCGGCTGGTGAGCGCCTCTTCGAGGTTCAGCCCACCGACGACGTTACGCAGAGTGGTGGTCGTCAGCTGCTCGACCGCGCCGAGGTAGTTCGCGATCTCGTAGGTCGCGGCGCGCGCATCGGTGACCTGGAAGTAGACGACCGTGTCGATCGACACGACGAGGTTGTCCTCGGTGATCACCGGCTGCGGCGGGAACGAGACGACCTGCTCGCGCATGTCGATCAGAGGGCGCAGGCGATCGATGAAGGGCACGAGGACGTTGAGCCCGGGAGTGAGGGTCTTGTGGTAGCGCCCGAGGCGTTCGACGACCCCCGCTGTGGCCTGCGGGATGATGCGGATCGCGCGAGCGACGGTGACCACCACGAAGATGATCACCGCGATCACGAGGACCCACAGGATCGCGGTGGGGATGAACGATGCGTCGTTCACGGGGTTCTCCTAGTCGTTGACGGGACGGACGATGGCGGTCGCGCCGTTGATCGCACTCACGGCGACCGGAGCGCCCTGGGGGATCGGCACGGGTGTGGCTGTGCGTGCAGTCCAGGTGTCGCCGTTGGCGAGCTTGACCTGGCCCGAGATCTGCGTGATGTCGTGCAGCGCGATGCCGCGGAGGTCGACGAGGGCGTCGACGTTCGACTTCGTCGGATCCTCTCCGCGCCGCAGGCGCTTGAGCAGCGGCGGCCGCAGGAAGAGGATGAACAGCGCGGCCGCGGCGGCGGCGATGATCACCTGCACCCACACCGGGATGCCGATCAGGTCGGTGACCAGACCGACGACGCTGCCGAAGCTCAGCATGAGGAAGGTGAAATCCAGCGAGAGCATCTCGATAACGAGGAAGACGGCGATCAGGACCAGCCAGCCGATCCAAGCCCATTGGTCGATGAACGTGACGAATGTCGTGAAGTTGTCCATGCGGCCTCCTTTGTGGTCAACGTATCACGCGGGCGTCCGCGGATCCGGGTGCCACAGCGCGCGCTTGGTAGTGTGTGAGGGCCGTGCGATCACGGCTTTTTCACGCATCATGAGGAGTCACCGTGACCGACGTTCTTCCCGCAGGATCCCTTGACGGCAAGGTCGCCCTTGTCACCGGTTCATCGCGGGGCATCGGCGCCGACACCGTGCGCTACCTCGCCGAGGCCGGTGCCGACGTCGTCATCAACTTCCGCAACAAGGCACCGCGTGCCGAGAAGCTGGCCGCGCAGCTGCGCGAGCTCGGTAGTCGTGCGCTCGTCGTCGGTGCCGACCTGACCGACCCCGAGTCCGTCGCCGAGATGTTCGACGCCATCCGCGCGGAGTACGGGCGTCTCGACGTGCTCGTGCTCAACGCGTCCGGCGGCATGGAGTCCGGCATGGCCGAGGACTACGCACTCACGTTGAACCGCGACGCCCAGCTCAACGTTCTGAACGCGGCCACGCCGCTGCTCGGCGAAGGCGCGCGCGTCGTGTTCGTCACCAGCCACCAGGCCCACTTCATCCGGACCACCCCGACCATGCCGGAGTACGAGCCCGTGGCACTCTCCAAGCGCGCAGGAGAAGACGCGCTGCGCGAGCTCATCCCCGGTCTGGCCGCGAAGGGGATCGGGTTCACGGTCGTCTCCGGCGACATGATCGAGGGGACGATCACCGCGACGCTGCTGGAGCGGGCGAACCCGGGAGCGATCGCGGAGCGCCGGGAATCGGCGGGCAAGCTCTACAACGTTTCGGAGTTCGCGGCAGAGGTCGCCAAGGCAGCCGTCGACCCCGTGCCCGCGGACAACACGCGCCTCGTGGGTGACGTGAGCGCCTTCGCGGCCGAGTAGTACGACACAGAGAATCGGCCCCGTCCTGCATCATGCAGGACGGGGCCGATCGTGTTTCAGGCGATGAGCGTCAGCTCGCCGCTCCGCCCTGGACGGCGGACACGAACTCCTTCGCGTCCCGACCGAGCGTGATGGCACGCACGATCTGAACGATGCCGAGCACGACCAGCGAGATGCCCAACAGGAGCCAGAACGCGAAGCCGGCGATCAGCGGCGAGAACAGGACGATGATTCCGGCGACGATGCTGAGGATCGCGTAGAGGACGGTCCAGACCCGCGACCCGTCGCTGCCGAGCAGCGTGAGGGCGACGATCCCGTCGACGATCCAGCTGACGCCGATGAAGATCACGACGACGAACGCGAGCGTGGCTGCGGCGGCGTTCAGGTTGAAGAACGCGATGACACCGGCTGCGATGTACAGCAGGCCGAGGACGATGTGGCCTACGCGGGCCCATCCTCCCTTCGCGCTCGAGAAGATGCCGAGCCCGACGTACACGAGACCGGCGACGACCAGGTACGACGCGAAGATCGCCGTCACGATGACCGCGGACTTGATGGGCCAGACGAGGAGGACGATTCCGGCGATCAGCGCGATGACGCCGGCGACCGCCAGCGTGACCCGGATCGACTTGAACAGAGACTTGGCCTCCGTGAGTGGTTCAGACATGGTGGGGAGCCCTTTCTGAGAAGATGCTGTAAGGATGCATCCTCAGGGTAGCGTTCCCGTGCTCCGGGATGGGGGAGAAGGTCCCACCCGCGTTTCGCTCCGTCACGCCGCGACTTCCGGCGACATGGCAAGATCGAGTCGTGCCCGCCGTCGACGAAGATCGCCTGCGTGAGCTCGCCGTGATGAGAAGGGTCAGAGACCGCATCGACCGCGAGTACGCCAGGCCGCTCGACGTGCAGGCTCTCGCGGACGGCGTGCACATGTCGGCCGGGCATCTGAGCCGACAGTTCCGCGAGGCCTACAGCGAATCGCCGTACTCCTACCTGATGACTCGGCGGATCGAGCGTGCGATGGCGCTGCTACGGCGCGGTGACTTGTCGGTGACAGAGGTGTGCTTCGAAGTGGGGGGGGCTCCTCGCTCGGCTCGTTCAGCACGAGATTCTCGGAGCTGGTCGGTGTCGCACCCAGCGTGTACCGTGAACGCGCCGCCACCGTCGAGGGGATTCCCTCGTTCCACGCCAAACAGGTGACCAGACCGATCAGGAATCGAGAAGCGCCGCGCACCGATGCGCACCTACCGTGAACACCATGAACATCCGCATCCACTACGCATTCCTTCCACACACCGACGCCGAAGCGGCGCTCGGTTTCTACCGCGACGCCCTCGGCTTCGAGGTTCGCAACGACGTCGGCTACGACGGGCTGAGGTGGCTCACGGTCGGCCCGCCCGGCCAGCCCGAGACGTCGATCGTGCTGCATCCGCCGGCGACCGACCCCGGTATCACCGACGTCGAGCGCCAGACGATCCTCGAGCTCATCGCGAAGGGCAGCTACGCGGCGCTGACACTGGCCAGCGACGACGTCGACGCGCTGTTCGAACGCCTCGTCGAGCGCGGCGCCGACGTCGTCCAGGAGCCGATCGACCAGCCCTACGGGGTTCGCGACTGCGCCTTCCGCGACCCCGCAGGCAATCTGCTCCGCATCAATCAAGCCGCCTGATCTCTCCACCGACCACACGAAGGACGCCGATGACCACGGACGAGCACCCCGCCGACACCCACGACCTGATCCGCGTGCAGGGCGCGCGCGAGAACAATCTGAAGGACGTCAGCGTCGACATCCCGAAGCGCCGCCTCACCGTGTTCACCGGCGTCTCCGGTTCCGGGAAGAGCTCGCTCGTCTTCGACACGATCGCTGCGGAGTCGCGGCGCATGATCGATGAGACCTACAGTGCCTTCGTCCAGGGCTTCATGCCCTCGGTTCCACGACCCGACGTCGACGTGCTCGAGGGACTGACGACGGCGATCATCGTCGACCAGGAACGCCTCGGCGCGAACCCGCGATCGACCGTCGGCACCGTGACGGACGCCAACGCGATGCTGCGCATCCTGTTCAGCAAGCTCGGACAGCCCTACATCGGCGGGCCGACGGCGTTCTCGTTCAACATCCCGACCCAGAAGGCCAGCGGCGTGATGACCGGCCCGGGAGGGGCGAAGAAGATCGTGAAGGACGCGATCTATCTCGGCGGCATGTGCCCACGATGCGAAGGCAGGGGAGCGGTATCCGATATCGACCTCGCCCAGATCGTCGATGAGACGAAGTCTCTCGACGAAGGTGCCATCATGGTGCCCGGCTACACCGCCGACGGATGGATGGTGAAGGGTTTCTCCCAGTCGGGGTTCTATCCGGGCGACAAGCCGATCTCGCAGTTCACCGAGAAGCAGCGTCACCTCTTCCTCTACGGCGAGGTCACGAAGGTGAAGATCTCCGGGATCAACATGACCTATGAGGGTCTCATCCCGAAGATCACCAAGTCGATGCTGTCGAAAGACCTCGATGCGCTGCAGCCACACGTCCGCGCCTTCGTCGAGCGTGTCGCCACCTTCGCGGTCTGCCCGGAGTGCGACGGCACCCGCCTGACCGAAGGTGCGCGCTCCTCGAAGATCGAGGGCGTGAGCATCGCCGACGCCTGCCGCATGCAGGTTACGGATCTGGCCGACTGGGTGCGCGGACTCGATCTTCCCGAATCGGGCCCGCTTCTGCAGGCGCTCAGCGCCAACCTCGACGCCTTCGTCACGCTGGGGCTCGGTTACCTCAGTCTGGAACGACCCTCCGGCACGCTGTCCGGGGGAGAGGCGCAGCGCATCAAGATGCTCCGGCACCTCGGCTCTTCGCTCACCGACATCACCTACGTCTTCGACGAGCCGACGATCGGCCTGCACCCGCACGACATCCAGCGCATGAACGGGCTCCTGCTCCAGCTGCGCGACAAGGGCAACACCGTGCTGGTCGTGGAACACAAGCCCGAGACCATCGTGATCGGCGACCTCGTGGTCGACCTGGGGCCTGGTGCGGGAAACGCCGGTGGTGAGATCTGCTTCGAGGGCACGGTCGAGGGGCTGAAGGCGAGCGGCACGAAGACCGGCGAGCATCTCGACGACAGGGCACAGTTGAAGGATGCGGTGCGCTCGGGCACGGGAGCCATCGAGGTGCGAGGGGCGACCGCGAACAACCTGCAGGCCGTCGATGTCGACATCCCGACCGGCGTGCTCACGGTCGTGACGGGTGTGGCTGGCTCCGGCAAGAGCTCGCTCATCCACGGATCGGTCTCGAACCGCGACGGTGTCGTGTCGATCGATCAGGCGGCGATCAAGGGGTCCCGCCGCAGCAACCCCGCGACCTACACGGGGCTTCTCGAGCCGATCCGCAAGGCGTTCGCGAAGGCCAACGGCGTCAAGCCCGCTCTGTTCAGCGCGAACTCCGAAGGTGCCTGCCCGTCATGCAAGGGTGCGGGCGTCATCATCACCGAGCTCGGCTTCATGGACACCATCGAGACGCCGTGCGAAGACTGCGGAGGCAAGCGCTTCCAGGTCGGCGTGCTCGAGTACAAGCTCGCGGGCAAGGACATCACCGAGGTTCTCGACCTCCCGGTCTCCGAGGCCCGGGTGTTCTTCAGTGAGGGAGAGGCCAAGCTGCCTGCGGCCGCGGCCATCCTCGGCCGGTTGGAAGACGTGGGGCTCGGGTATCTCTCGCTGGGACAGCCGCTGTCGACGCTGTCGGGTGGCGAACGTCAGCGCATCAAGCTGGCGATCCAGATGGGGGAGAAGGGGGACGTGTACGTGCTCGACGAGCCCACCACGGGCCTTCACCTGGCGGATGTCGACAAGATCCTCGGCCTCCTGGATCGACTCGTCGACGCCGGGAAGACCGTGATCGTGATCGAGCACCATCAGGCGGTCATGGCGCACGCGGATTGGATCATCGACATCGGGCCCGGAGCCGGTCACGACGGCGGCAAGATCGTCTTCGAGGGAACACCGACGGATTTGGTATCCCAAAAATCGACGTTGACGGGGGAGCACCTCGCAACCTACGTCGGCGTGTGAGAGGAGTAGGGGCGCGTCACCTGAGGCGCCCCCGGCGCTCGGGGCCGCCGCGGAAGTCGCCTCAGTCCCGCCGGGCGACGATCGTGTAGGTGCACGGCATCAGATCGCGTTCGGCCTCGGGCCAGGCATAGCCACCGGCGACCTCGACCATGCGGTCGCTGAACTGCCATGGCAGAGTCCGGCCCTCGTCGAAGTGCAAGAGGCGTAGACCTGCGCGCAGCAGCGCGCCGAGGATCTCGGACAACGAGTGGGGCCACTCGTAGGTGCGCGCGTGGGAGATACGACCGTCGCCGGCATAAGTGGAGTCGTCATCCCACTGCTGCGCATGCCCGGTCGCGAAATACGGATACCGCGTGGTCAGGCCCACGGCATCCTCATCCAACGCGTAGAGGGCGGGATGGCCGTCGCGGATGAAGAACATGCCGCCGGGGCGCAACAGCGCGACGATCTGGGCGGCCCACCGGTCAAGGTCGTCGAGCCAGGTGATCGTCCCGATACTCGTGTAGACGACGTCGAAGTCGCCGACGACGGCGGCCCGAGCATCGAGGACATCGGTCTCCACCCACGTGGCCTCGACGCCCAGACGCGTCGCGAGCTCACCTGCCGTGTGAAGCGCCGACGGCGAGAAGTCGACGCCGGTGACCCTCGCGCCGGCGCGAGCCAGCGAGACGGTGTCGGTGCCGATGTGGCACTGCAGGTGGCACAGGTCGAGTCCGGACAGACCGCCCGACGGAAGGAATGCAGACATCGCGGCGAGATCGTCGCGCACGACGTCACTCAGATGATCCGGATCGTCGAACGCTTCGAGTCCGTACGCTTCCTCGTGCACAGGAACGCGATCTTCCCAGTTCGCCTGGTTCGCCCGCCGTGCAGATTCCCAGTCGATGTCGACATTGCTTCCATTCACGGTGCGAGCCTATCGAGTGCCGCATTCCGGCGAGGAGCAATATCCGATAATGCACATTATGTCAGCTCGAAGACGACATGTTCTCGGTAGATGCGAATACGCCGGTTGCCACGACTCTCCTGGGTTAGCTTGCCCACGACCTCGCATGCCGGAAGGACGCATCTGTCGCCGCTGCTACCAGCGAGCCACGCGCATCCACGGTGCGTGCATCTCCTGCGGCACCACGCGCCTCTTGCCCGGACTCATCGACGGCGAACCAGCATGCGTGGACTGCGCCGACATCCCAAAAGACTTCCGCTGCACTCGCTGCGGCCGCGAGGACGAACCGGTACGACGAGGGCTCTGCGCGCACTGCTGCCTCACCGACGATCTCAGCGGGCTCCTCGCCGGGGACGATGGCGACATCTCCCCCATCGTCCGACCACTCTTCGACGCTCTCTCAACGCAGACTCTCGCTCGAAGCGCCACGATATGGCTCACCGTCAATCGCGCTGCGAAGCAGCTCCTGCGTGACCTCGCGACCGGAGCTGCGCCGCTCACGCATGACACGTTCACGACGCACCCCTCCCCCGAAAAAGTCTTGTTCCTCCGCCAGCTCTGCATCGAACACGGACTCCTCGAACGTGTGAACTTCGACTGAATCGGCCTGACTTTCGTTCCGTTCTTCAAGCAAGGATGGAACACGATGAACAGGAAGTATTCGCCGGAGATGCGTGAGCGGGCGTTGCGGATGCTCGCGGAGACGCGACCGTCGCACCCGAACATGATGAGCGCGGTCCGTCACGTCGCCGGGCTGCTCGGGATGAGCCCGGAGACAC
>NZ_JAGYWT010000310.1:0-2952 GCF_019279095.1 Microbacterium sp. BF1
GACCACGATCCGGAAGAAGGAGCGCAGGCCCGCGGCCCCCAGCACCTCTTCGGCGTTCTTGGAGCTCGACACCACGCCGAGCGGGATGCCCACGGCGTGCAGGCTCTCGACGAGCGCGAGCGAGCCGGGGTACGGCGCGATCCCCTGAGCGCGCAGAGACGCGGCGAACGCAGCGTTCTTGCGGTTGCCGATGCCGCAGACGGTCTCGGCGGTCGGGTCGTCGTCGACATCACCCCAGGGCAGCTCGACGTTGCGGCTGCGCATCAGGCTCGCGACACCGTCGTAGCGCTTCTTGCCGTCGACGTAGTCGTAATAGTCGGGGTCGGTGTAGGGCGCCGTGATACCCCATCGCGCGAACACATCGTCGAAGACGGCCTTCCAGGCACGCATGTGCACCTCGGCCGTCGGGGTGAGCACGCCGTCGAGGTCGAAGAGCACGCCGTCGGCGTGGAACAGGTCGGGCAGTGCTTCAGGCACAGAGCCTCCAGGAGAAGGGCGATCGTCGGGCCGGCACCTCTCCGTGCCACTGTGCAAGCGTAATGCGGCGGCGCGCCGCGGAGTAACCCCCGCGGACGGGTGGTCTCGGCGCATCGGCGAGACGGAGTACGGGTTCAAGCTGCTTCCGCTGGGGGGCTTCATCTCGATGTCGGGCATGTACCCGGCGTCGAAGAGCTCCGGTCCGGCCTCCGGCGTCTTCCGCTCATTGATCCAGGATGCGCGTAGCGCGAACGACGAGACCATCGCGGAGGGCGCGGAAGATCGCGTCTTCTACCGCCTGCCCGTGTGGAAGCGCGTGGTCGTGATGCTCGGCGGTCCCGCCATGAACTTCGTGCTCGCCACGGTGATCTTCACCGTGCTGCTGTCGGGGATCGGCCTGCAGCAGGGAACCACCACCATCGCCTCGGTGACCGAATGCGTGGTGCCCGCGGGCTCGACGGCAACCGAGTGCACACCGGATGACCCGGCCTCACCCGCCGCGGAAGCCGGGATCAAGCCGGGAGATGTCATCGTGTCCGTCGACGGACAGCCGGTGTCGACGTTCGCCGAGGCCACCACGATCGTGCAGGCGGCACCGGGCGAGACGCTCGACATGGTGGTGCGACGTGATGGGGCGGAGAAGTCGCTGCGTCTCACGCCGATCGCGGCAGAGCGCACGATCACCGACGCCAGCGGCCAGCCGGTCCTCGACGACGCGGGAAAGCCTGTCGTCAAGGAGGTCGGCTATATCGGGATGGGGGCGCAGATGGGCTACGTTCAGCAGCCCCTCACCGCCGGCCCCGAGATGGCCGCGGACAGCACCGCTCGGGTCGCATCCATGATCGTCACGCTCCCTGTGCGTCTGTGGGACATCGGCGTCTCCCTCGTCACCGGCGGAGAACGCGACCCGAATGGACCGCTGAGCGTCGTCGGGGTCGGACGCCTTGCAGGTGAGGTCGCCGCGACCGATGCGCCCATCCTCAACAGGTTCGCCTTCCTGCTCGGTCTGCTGGGCTCGCTGAACATCGCGCTGTTCGTCTTCAACCTCATCCCGCTGCTCCCGCTCGACGGTGGTCACATCGTCGTCGCGCTGTGGGACGGCATCAAGCGCGCGTGGGCCAAGCTCTACCGCAGGCCGCCCCCGGCGCCCGTCGATGCGACGAAGCTCGTGCCGCTGACCGTGGTCGTCGCGGTGCTTCTGATCGCGATGGGAGCGCTGCTGCTCGTCGCCGATCTGTTCAACCCGGTGAATCTTCTCGGCTGAGGTGTCGAATTCGTCCTTGCCCGTTCGCTGAAGGGGTGAAACGGTTCTCAAGACGAAAGGACGAACCTCATGAAGTACGTCATCATGTTTACATCCACCCCCGAGCACGACGCCGCCGTCTCGCCGGAGGTCGCTCAAGACGTGTACGCGCGTGTCTACCAGTGGTTCCAGGACAATGCCGACTCGATCGAGGACAGCGGCGCAGAACTGCAGCCGGTCGATGCGGCGACCACCGTGCGACACGGGGCCACGGGCGCAGTCGTCGTCGACGGTCCCTTCACGGAGGCGCGTGAGGCCGTCGGCGGCTTCACTCTCATCGATGTGGCCGACCTCGACGCCGCGATCGCCCTGGCGCGGACGTGGCCGATGCTCGAGCTCGAGGGCACCTCGGTCGAGATCCGTCCGATCGTGACGGACTACAGCCAGTTCGAGCAGTGAACGCCTCGGATGCCGCGTCATCGGGGGACGCGGCATCCGATCGCGCCCTGGAGCGGGTGGTCCGAGCCGAATCCGCCCGGATCGTCGCGGCCCTCACCACGTCGCTCGGCAACCTCGATCTCGCGGAGGAGTCCGTGGCCGAGGCTGTCGCCGAAGCTCTGGTCGGATGGCGCGTGAGGGGAGTCCCGCCGAATCCGGCCGCGTGGCTCACTACGGCTGCGCGTCACAACGCACTCGATCGGCTGCGCCGCGACAAGCGCTACCGCCAGAAGCTCGCGATCCTCTCCGACCGGGCGCCGCTGGTCGACACCGAAATGGATGAGCGACTGCCTCTGCTGTTCGGATGCTGCCATCCGGCGCTGTCCGAGCCCGCACAGCTCGCGCTCACCCTGCGCGCGGTGTGCGGCCTCACGACCGAGCAGATCGCCAGGGCGACGATGAGCACTCCGACCGCTGTCGGACAGCGCATCGTGCGCGCCAAGCGCAGGATCGGCGCGGCAGGGATCCCGCTGCGTGTGCCGGAGGGCGGGGAGCGGGCACCGCGCCTGGACATGGTCCTCACCGTGATCTCGGTCATGTACAACATGGCGCATCTCCTGCCGGGCGCGGACTCCGGGGCGGATCGCGACGTCGCAGAAGACGCACTGCTTGGATTCCAGTAGTCGTCGCAACGGTGTGAACTATCCCGGGCTCAGTAAAGCATTCATCCGCTCCGTCGGAGTGTCCCAGCCCAGCGCCTTGCGCGGTCGGTCGTTCAGTTCGTCGGCGATGGC
>NZ_JAGYWT010000311.1:0-2934 GCF_019279095.1 Microbacterium sp. BF1
GGAGGAGTTCATGTAGGTCACGGGGATCACGGGCACACGCCCGTCGGCGTCTACGGCGTCGAGGTCGCCGAGCACCTCTTCGAGCTGCTCCCAGCACTCCTCGACCTGGTCGATGTCGGCCATGTCGAGGAGGCGGTCGCGGTAGTCGTCGGGATACCGGACCATCTGTCGTCCGGAGAGCCGTTTCAGGATCTTCCCGCGGAACCAGTGCCGCAGCAGGCGGTCACGCAGCTTCCCGGGTTCGGTGTGCGCCTCGACGAGATCGAGCACCGTCTCCAGGTGGGGGAAGTACGTATCGGGGTCGATGCGCGACGAGCTCGCGCTGCCGGGCTCCTTCACCCAGGCGTAGCAGGGCTCGCTCGCCAGGATCGAGATCGTCGATGCGGCGAAGTAGGCCTGCATCACGAACAGATGATCCTCGAGTCGCACCTTGCCCTCGGGGAAACGGATGCCGTTGGCCCGGAGGAACGAGGTGCGGAACATCTTGTGCGGTGTGAGCATCTCCAGCAGGGGATCGGTCCCGAGCACCGCGCGAGGGACGTCGTGGCTGAAGATCCGGCTCGGGAGGCGACGACCGATGCCGACCTCCTTGCCCACGATCACGTCGGACGAGTTCAGGTCGGCGTAGTCGCACAGCTTCTCGAGCGCACCGTCGAACAGGTAGTCGTCCTGGTCGACGAACTGCACGTAGGTGCCGCGGGCGGCATCGACTCCGTGGTTGCGGGGCATACCCGGCCAGCCGGAGTGCTCCAGCGAGAGCACGCGCACGTGGGGGCGATCGCGGGCGATGGCCGCCAGGCGCGCGCCGGTGGGCTCGCCGGAGCCGTCGTCGCACAGGAGCACCTCGAAGGCCGAGGTGCCCAAGGTCTGGCGATCGAGCGAAGCGATGAGGTCGTCGAACGAGGGCCCGGGTCGGAACACCGGGACGACCACGCTCACGCGGATGGCGTCTCCGGCGCTGGTGCTGTTATCCGGTCGATCACTCTGTGACAAACGTCTCACTCCCCCAAGTCGACAAGTCACCGAGCTAACCACGACTTCCTGTGTGCGTCACCGGGCTTGCGCGACGCCCGGGCGTGTGCACTCCGGGCTCGGAGACTCCCACCCCACACACAGCATGAACGATATATCGTTGAGTATCGTTCACCACAGCAGGAGGTCATCATGAACAACGCATTCCCCTCCAACCCGTTCGGCGGCAACGGCGGCTCCGGGAGCAACGGCGGACCCGGCGGACTCTTCGGCGGCTCCGGCTTCGGAGCGGGCCCCGGTGGGCCGGCCTCCGCGATCTTCGAGGCGATGGACCAGCTCCGCAAGTCCTTCGAGTCCCGCCCTTCCGGAGGCTCGCGCATGGCCCGCGGCGACGTCCGCACGGCCGTGCTCTCGCTCCTCGCCGAGAAGCCCATGCACGGCTACCAGATCATCAACGAGATCGCCGAGCGCAGCGGCGGCACCTGGAAGCCGAGTGCCGGCTCCGTGTACCCGACGCTGCAGCTGCTCGCCGATGAAGGACTCATCGAGGCCGAGGAGCAGAACGGTCGTAAGACCTACTCGCTCACCGAAGCAGGGCGAGCGATCGCCGACGAGAGCTCCGAGACCCCGGCTCCGTGGGAGTCGTCCTCCAGCAAGGACGGGAACCGCGACAACGCCCGCTTCCACGCGCTGCCCAAGGCGGGCGTAGACCTCGCAGCGGCGGCCGCCCAGGTCGGTCGCAGCGGAAGCCCGGAGCAGGTGCAGGCGACCATCGAGATCCTCGACGAGGCGCGCCGTAGGCTGTACTCGATCCTCGCCCAGGACTGATCGCGCAGTGCGGCATCCGGTGAGGAGCGGCGAAAAGAGGATGACGCGATGAAGGATGCCGCGGCGCAGGGCGCCCATCGTGCCCGCTACCGCCGCATCCTCTCGTTCGCGGCGCGAGAACTCGTCAAGATCTGGTGGTTCGAGCTCGTCCTCCCGCGGTTCGGGATGAGTGCTGTCGCGGAGCGCACGCGTGGACCGCGCATGCAGAAGTTCGCACGGCGCTTCCACGCGCTCGCGATCGAGCTCGGCGGTCTCATGATCAAGGTCGGGCAGTTCATGTCGTCGCGCCTGGACGTGCTGCCTCCGGAGATCACCGCCGAGCTGGAGGGGCTGCAGGACGAGGTGCCTGCCGTGCCCTTCGCCGACATCCGCCGCGCTGCCGAGGCGGAGCTGGGCCGACCGCTCGCGCAGGCGTATGCCTGGTTCGACGAGACGCCGGTGGCTGCGGCGTCCCTCGGTCAGGTGCACCGTGCCCGTCTCTCGGAGCTCGACGCCGCCGACACTGGCCTCGACGGCGTCGTGGTGAAGGTGCAGCGTCCGGGCATCGATGAGATCGTCGCGGTCGACCTGGCGGCGCTTCGACGCGTCGCGCGGTGGCTGACCCGTGTGCGCCTGGTCGCCGACCGCGTCGACGCCCCGGCGCTCGTGGAGGAGTTCGCCGAGACCAGTCTGGAAGAGATCGACTACCTTCATGAGGCTGCCAGCGCCGAACGGTTCCGCGAGAACTTCGCCGGCGACCCTCGCGTCGGCACCCCCGAGATCGTGTGGGAGCGCTCGACGCGTCGGGTGCTGACGCTGTCGGACGTCACGGCCATCAAGATCAACGACACCGACGCTCTTCGCGCGGCCGGCATCGATCCGTCCGACGTCGCCGCCGTGTTCGCCGAGGTCATGTTCGATCAGGTCTTCACGCACAGCTTCGTACACGCCGACCCCCACCCCGGCAACATCTTCGTCACGCCGTCGCCCTCTGCGGAGGGCGCGGTCGAGCAGGGCTCTGATCGGGGACTCCCAGTGCTCCAGATCGCTGCGACGGAACACGTCACGGCGGGCGCGGTCGAGGTGTCGCGACAGACGATCCATCCGGGACAGGACCTCGAGGGGTGAGAAGTCGAGGTCGGGGCGCTGGGTGTT
>NZ_JAGYWT010000312.1:0-2905 GCF_019279095.1 Microbacterium sp. BF1
GGGCTTCGATGTCCGCGACCTCGAAGCCCGAGCCGAGGACGAGACGGATCGGCGGGAACAGGGCTGCCCACTCGCGGGGAAGCCCGGTGAGCTGGAGCAGTTCGACGGCGGCGCAGAACACGAATGCCACGACCGCGATCGCGGGACGAGGCCGGCGCGGGGCGAGGAACGCGACGAGCAGGTAGATGAGCACGGCGTACAGGGCATCGCCCACGATGTCGCCGATCATCCCGCTCACACCGAGGTGAACGACGAGACCGATCCCTACCGTGACGGCGGCGACGACGGCGAGGGTGATCCGTCGGCGAGTGCTGTTCACCGTGGGGCTGTCGCTCATCCCGGCACCCTATCCCGATGGTGCGGGAACCAGTCGCGCGTTCTCTAGACTGTGATCGTGCTGGAGAACCCCCGTTCGCCCCGAGTCCGAGCCGTCGCGAAGCTGACCAAGCGCAGCGCCAGAACCGAGACGGGCCTGTTCCTTCTGGAAGGTCCGCAGTCCGTCCGCGAGGCGCTCATCTACCGTCCCGAGGCGATCGTCGAGCTGTTCGCGACGCCGAACGGCTGGGAGAGGCACCCCGACATCCGTGCGAAGGCCGCCGAGGCCGAGATCGATGTCGAATACGTGACCGAGTACGTCCTCAACGCGATGGCCGACACCGTCACCCCGCAGGGGCTGGTCGCGGTGGTGCAGCAGACACCGACTTCCGTGCGCGACATCTTCGACTCCTCGCCACGGCTGGTGGCCATCTGCGAGGAGGTGCGGGACCCCGGGAACCTCGGCACGATCATCCGGGCTGCCGACGCCGCCGGTGCGGATGCCGTCGTGCTCACCGGCCGCACGGTCGATCCGTACAACCCGAAGGTCGTGCGCGCCACGACAGGGTCGCTCTTCCACCTGCCGGTGTCGGTCGGGGGAGACCTGGCCGATGTCGTCACGCGCGCCCATGCCGCAGGTCTGCGCATCCTCGCGGCCGATGTGAAGGGCGACGATCTGCTGAAGGCACGCGCCGAGGGCGTGCTCGAAGAGCCCACCGCATGGCTCTTCGGCAACGAGGCGCGCGGGCTCGAAGACGAGGCGCTCGCGCTCGCGGACCAGGTGCTCAAGCTGCCCATCTTCGGCCGTGCCGAATCCCTCAACCTGGCGACGGCCGCCAGCGTGTGCCTCTACGAGAGCGCCTTCGCACAGCGGGCGACGTCCGCCGGCTGAGTTCTCGGCCCCGAAGGAAGCAGGAGACGGAGTCGATGAGGATTCTGATCGTCGAGGACGACGACCGCGTCGCCGGCGCGCTCGAGGCGTTCCTCGCTCGGTCGGGATACGCGACCGTGCGCGCGGCGGACGGAGCGGCAGCTCTGGACCTGCTGGGTGCGGACACCGAGGTCGTCCTGCTCGATCTCGGGCTTCCCGACATCGACGGTGTCGACCTGTGCCGTCGCATCCGTGGCCGCTCGGAGGTTCCGATCGTCATCGTGACCGCGCGCAATCAGGTCGCCGAGCGCATCAAAGGACTGCGGGCCGGAGCCGACGATTTCGTGGTCAAGCCCTATGACGTGCATGAGCTCCTGGCCCGGATCGAGGCCGTGACCAGAAGAACACGACCGATGCGACCCGAGGCCGATGCCCGTGTGCTGCTGCATGACGGTGATGTGGAGATCGACCTCGTCGCACGGCAGGTCCTCGTCGGCGGCACACCGATCGACCTCACGCGCAAGGAGTTCGACATCGTCGCGGTCCTCGCCCGATACCCGGGGGTGGCTGTGCCGAAGGAGCGTCTGATCCGCGAGGTGTGGAACACCGACTGGCGAGGGTTCGGGCACTCCCTCGAGGTGCACGTCGGCGCGATCAGGAAGAAGACCGGAGTCCGCGGGGTCATCGAGACCGTGCGTGGCGTCGGATATCGGCTTGCGGGGTCGTGACGCATGCGGCGCCGTCTGATCATCGTCTTCCTCGTACCGCTCGTCGCCATCCTGGCCGCGCTCGGCGGGGCTGCGGGATGGAGCGCCGCCCACGGAGTGCAGCAGGCGTTCTACACCCAGCAGCTCGGCGACCTCGGGTACTTCGCCACGAGCGCGCGTCAGGCTCTGCGATCCGGCAGCGCGGCGGTGATCGACGCCGAGGTGATGCGCTTCCGTGAGGTCTACGGAATCGAGGTCACCGTCTTCGATCTCGGCGGCAGCGTGTGGGCCGCAGGCGAGCAGGACCCGGCGGTCCTTCCTGAGGAAGACGCCGAGAGGGTCAGACTGGCCCTCTCCGGGCGGCGGGCCGAGCAGCCAACGGTCGTGTTCCCCTGGACCGTCACGGACGCGGCGCTGGCCGAGCCGGTGTTCGACGACGGGGACGTGATCGGCGCCGTGCTCGTCACCGGCGACGTCGAGGCGCCGCGTGCCGCGATCCTGCAGCAGTTCCTCCTCATCTCCGCGATCGCGCTGGTGCTCATCGCGCTCGGGGTGCTCCTCGTGTTCCGCCTCGCTCGATGGGTGCTGTCGCCGGTGCGCCGGCTCGATGAGGCGATGGTCGCGATCGAGCGGGGTGAGATGGATGCGCGGGTCGCGGCGGATGACGGTCCGCCGGAGCTGCGCCGCATGGCGCAGGTGTTCAACGGGATGGCCGACGAGATCGAACGGGTGATGACACGCCAGCAGGAGTTCGCACTCAACGCCTCTCATGAGCTGCGCAACCCCCTGAACGCTCTCCTCCTGCGCGTGGAGCATCTGGCCACCGGACTCGGGACGCAGTGGCAGCACGACGTCGAGGAGACACGGGAGGAGGGGCGACGGATGACCCGTATCCTCGAGACGCTGCTGGGCCTCGCGCGCGGCGGACGCGGGGATTCGGCCATCTCCGCTGTCGACCTCGCGAGCCTCGCCGCCCGGCGCCTCGACGCGTTCGCAGCCGGGATCATCGTTC
>NZ_JAGYWT010000313.1:0-2901 GCF_019279095.1 Microbacterium sp. BF1
CACGCGGCTATCGCGCCGCGGTGGGCCGCGCGCCGTCCGCGCGGCAGCTGCAGGATGATCTGCTCGTGCCCGAGATCGCCCGGCTGCATGCGGAGAACTACGGCGTCTACGGGCGCCGGAAGATGCACGCCCTCATGCGACGGCAAGGCTGGGACATCGGTCGCGACCAGACCGAACGCCTCATGCGCCTCGCCGGGGTTCGCGGTGTCCGCAAGTCGAAGCGCGTGTTCACGACCCGCTCCGACACGACCACAGTGCTGCCGAGTGATCTCGTGAACCGTCGCTTCACCGCGCCGGCGCCGCGACGGCTCTGGGTCTGCGACGTCACCTACGTCGCCACCTGGTCCGGGTTCGCCTACGTCGCATTCGTCACCGATGTCTACTCCCGCCGCATCGTCGGCTGGAACGTTGCGGCGACGCTGCGCTCCGAGATCCTGCCGATGCAGGCCCTGGACATGGCCGCCTGGAACGCCGGTGGGCGCCTCGACGGACTCATCCATCACGCGGACCACGGGTCGAACTACACCGCGATGGTCTACACCGAGAGGATCGTCGAACTCGGCGCTGTCCCCTCAACCGGGACCGTCGGCGACAGCTTTGATAACGCGATGGCCGAGGCCGTGAACAACCTCTACAAGACCGAACTGATCCGCCAGCGCGGGCCCTGGCGCACCGTCGAGCAGGTCGAGCTCGCGACCCTCGAATGGGTGTGGTGGTGGAACAACTCCCGCCTCCACGGTCAGCTCGACATGCGAACACCCGCCGAGGTCGAACAGGCGTATTACGCTGACCAGGAATCAGCCAATCCGGCACCTGTCGGACAAGGCTCCCGATAGGAACGAAAGTCAGGCCGATTCACCACGCTCCGCATCGATGGTCTCGCCAATGTGCGAGACCTCGGCGGTCTAGAGCGCATAGATGGAACCGTGACACCCTCGGGCGTGTTTATTCGCTCGGAGAGGCTGGAACGAGTCGACTCGGAGGGGTGGCAAGCAATTCACGCCCACGGAGTACGCACCGTGATCGACCTTCGTCGACCAGACGAGTCGACGGGACAAGTCCCCCCGGCGATCAAGCACATCCACGTAGATCTTGACGGCAGCGATGAGACGGACTTCTGGAAGCAGTATGAAGAGGATGGGCGGTGGGGCACGCCCCTCTACTATCTCGCGCACCTCCAGGCGCTTCCAGACAGACTCGCGCTTGTACTGAACGCGATCGCTGACGCCGATGATGGAGCGATTCTCTTCCACTGCTCGGCAGGGTGGGATCGAACCGGCCTCGTCGCCGCCGTACTCCTGAGGGCGGTCGATGTCACCGGCGATGCCGCCGTCGCCGACTACCTCAAGTCATTCACGAACGCGGACGCGATGGCTGAGCTGCACGAACGATCTTTTGAGGTCGAAGAACGACAGCAGATCCTTGGCCGATTCGGCCACACCGCAGAATCCGCGTTCCGCGACATGTACGGGAACTTGGATCTCGAAGCCTGGTTTAGCGAATCGTGCATCGCGCCTGAAACACGAGTTGCCATCGAGACGTGGCGGGGAGCGGCTGCCTCACTACGCCCGGTTTGACCTTCGCGTCTGCCGTAAATGATCGTTGCCAGAGCGGGCGGGGCTATCGTCGGAGTGATGATCAGAGTTGTTTTGATGTGCGGGCCGGCGGGATCCGGAAAGTCGACCGTTGCGAGGCGACTGGAAGCGGAAGGCATGGTTCGTCTTTCATTCGACCAGGAAGCCTGGCGCAGGGGCATCCGGACGATGCCCCTGCCGAGCGATGTGCATGAAGAGATCGAGCAGGAGCTCCGCGCCCGCCTCATCGCGCTCGTCGCGGCTGACCAAGACGTGGTACTCGACTTCTCGTTCTGGTCCAAGCGTGCCCGTCTCATCTATCGGAACTTGCTGCGCCCGCTTGGAGTAGTGCCTGAGACGATCTATCTCGCCACGCCAAGGGCAGTCGCACTGGGACGACTCGCGGCACGGAGCCACGAGCACGCCGACGACTATGCGCTTTCCAACGACGTCGCGGCAGACTACTTCGACCACTTCGAACCCCCGACCGCCGACGAAGGTCCCCTGACGGTGCTCGGCGCGGAACCGTCGCACTGAGCGATCGATCGATGAGACGCAGACCTGAAGATCGATCACTGTCCGGCCACGATCGGCGTTGAGGCTCACGAGGGGTGTTCACGTCCAGTCTCACCAGGGTCAGCGTTGATGAGAAGCTCGCGGTCGGAGGCCCACCGAAAACGATCGTTTTCGGCGGAGCGTCTGCTTAGTTCGGTGAAGCTCGCGCAGGGTTTCTGGGGGCCCACCCTCTCGGCCGCCAGGTGCATTGTTCCGATGCGCGGCTACTTCGAGTGGACCGGCGACAAGACGCCGGAGACCCCGCACTTTCTGCGTGGTAAAGGGCTGCTGTCGGCCGCCGGTCTCACCTGGTTGATGGAGCTGCCGAACGGTGAGAAGTCGCGGTGCTTCGTGGTCATCACCCGCGAGGCGCGGGATGCCAGCGGTGAGGTGCATGACCGGATGACGGCATTCCTCACGCCTGATACCTGGGATGCGTGGCTCACTCCGGAGAAGCTCACCGGCACGTGTCGTCGGCAAGTTGATCTCCGTTGAGTTCGAAGCCACTG
This sequence comes from Microbacterium sp. BF1, assembly GCF_019279095.1. Taxonomy (NCBI): domain Bacteria; kingdom Bacillati; phylum Actinomycetota; class Actinomycetes; order Micrococcales; family Microbacteriaceae; genus Microbacterium; species Microbacterium sp. BF1. The sequence continues at coordinate 2,639 of NZ_JAGYWT010000313.1, forward strand.
TGACCACACCGCCCACATCCGCGGCCTGAGAGAAAAGTCACCAAGATCTTCAGCATTCGCATCTGCTTCGATGCCGGTGTCGCACTGCGAGCCACCACTGCCGCACACCGCGCCGTTATTGGTGTGTAACCCTTTCCGCAGGCCGTCCGACCTTTCCGTACGTTGCTAACATTCGACCATGGTTGAATCCGCTGCGTTCGTGACGCCGAAGCTCTCCGTGCAGCCCGACGTTCGCGTTCTCGGCGCCCGAGAACACAATCTGC
>NZ_JAGYWT010000314.1:0-2895 GCF_019279095.1 Microbacterium sp. BF1
GGCAGCCGGCTCCGAGCGGGTCGCCCAGCGCGACCCCGACGGTACCGCCCCGCGACATCGTCGGAACCGACGCGCCGCGCCCCAGTGAGACCCCGTCTCCTGCTCCCTCTGCCAGCGATTCGCCGTTCGCCGAGCTCACGCCCGTCGCGCCCGACGCAACGGTCGTCACGGCGGACCGGATCGACATCTCGCTGTCGCGCATCGAAGCCGTCCAGGGCGAGGCCGCCCTCGCCGGAGAGACCTCAGGACCGGCGATCAGAGTCACGGTGCGCCTCGTCAACGAGGGCTCCGACCCCCTCGACCTGGAGTATGTGACGGTGAATGCGTACTCCGGGAAGGACCGCACCCCCGCCGGCACGCTCACGCAGCCGGGAGGGGCGCCGTTCGAAGGATCGCTCGCGCCCGGCGACTCCGCGGAGGGCGTGTACCTGTTCACCGTGCCGGAGTCGGATCGCAAGGACGTGACGGTGACCGTCGACTACCTCCTCGGTGCGCAGATCGCCGTGTTCCGCACGACCGGCCTGGTCGCCGACCGCGATGATCACTCCCGTGTCCTCTGCCTCACCCGGCAGCAGCAGCGCACGGATCATGTCCATCACCGAGGCGAGCGGATGTGCGAGACGGTAGGCGTCGAGCTCGTCGCTGACCAGGTCGAGCGGCGGAGCGCCCTCAGGGCCGACCCGCCCGCGCCAGGACCTCTCCCACGACTCGCGCACGAGGGGTCGCACCTCTTGCAGACGCCGATCCTCGAGGTTTCCGGCGAGCAGTTCCTCGTGCGCACGCTCGATGAGAAGTCGCGATGTCGGGGGAAGGGACTCGCGGGATACCTGCCACGGCGCAGACACAGCGGTCTCCGATCGTCGAGAGCGTGCGTTGCCTCAGTGTACGAGGAGCACTGCCCCGGAGGGAACACCTCACCGTGTCAGCGGAGAAGCCCGGCGACCAGGTCGTCGATCACCTCGTCGGTGGAGGTGTCCGGATCGATCGTTGCGAAAGACACCACGAAGGATCAAAGGAGATCGAATGATGAAGAAGCTCATCAACGCCCCGGAAGACGTTCTCGTCGAATCCCTGAAGGGCGTCGCGCTCGCTCATCCCGAGCTCTCCGTCGACCTCGACAACCACGTCATCACCCGCGCCACCCCCAAGGCGCAGGGCAAGGTCGCCATCGTCTCCGGTGGTGGCTCCGGCCACGAGCCGCTGCACGGCGGCTTCGTCGGCACCGGGATGCTGGATGCGGCTGTGGCCGGTGAGGTGTTCACATCGCCCACCCCCGATCGCGTGCAGGTGGCCACCAAGGCCGTGGATCGCGGAGCCGGTGTGCTCCACATCGTCAAGAACTACACCGGTGACGTGCTGAACTTCGAGATGGCCGCCGAGCTCGCCTCCATGGAGGGGATCGAGGTCGGCAGCGTCATCGTCGACGACGATGTCGCGGTGCAGGACTCGCTCTACACGGCCGGACGCCGCGGGGTGGGTCTCACCGTGCTGCTGGAGAAGATCGTCGGTGCGGCCGCGGAGGAGGGGCGCGACCTCGCCGCCGTGGTCGAGCTCGCCAAGAAGGTGAACGGACAGGGCCGCTCGATGGGCATGGCTCTCACCAGCTGCACGGTCCCTGCTGCGGGCAAGCCCACGTTCGACCTCCCGGACGACCAGATGGAGATCGGCATCGGCATCCACGGCGAACCGGGTCGTCATCGCGAACCCCTCGCCCCGGCGTCCGAGATCGCCCGGCAGCTGGTCGAGCCGATCCTCGCCGACATCGATGCCACAGGGCCCGCGATCGTGATGCTCAACGGCATGGGCGCGACGCCGCTCATCGAGCTGTATCTCATGTACGGCGAGGTCGCAGCGCTTCTCGAGAAGTCCGGCGTGCAGGTGGCCAGGAACCTCGTCGGCAACTACATCACCTCGCTCGACATGGCCGGATGCTCGGTGACGCTGCTCAAGGCCGATGATGAGCTGCTGCGGTTGTGGGATGCCCCGGTGAACACCCCCGGTCTGCGGTGGGGCGTCTGATGGCCGCGGTCGACACCGTCGTGCTCACCGACTGGGTCTCCCGGTTCGGTGCGGCCGTCACCGAGAAGCGCGATTGGCTCACCGAACTCGACTCGGCAGCCCGATCAGGCTCGAGCAGCTGCCCGACGGCTTGAAGGCCGAGCTCGTCGAGACGGCAGAACGTGGTCAGGTCAGGGGTCGCGAACGTAGGGTGGTGCAAGTCGAGGTCTTCCGGCGGATGGTGAGCGTGAGAACTTCCATCCTGGAAGACCTCGACGCCTATCCGCGAACCAGCCGGCGGTCCCGGGCTACACCCTCAACTGCGAAGAGCCACTTTGCGGTCAAGTGCTAGTCGGTGAGTGCTCGTGAGCGGCGGTAGAAAGTTGCGCGGGACATTCCGAGGTCGCGGGCGACCTGGGCTGCTGGCTGGCCACTCTGCACGAGGTGGAGGGCGTTGCGGATCTGGCTGTCAGTGAGTCGCTGCCGACGTCCTCCAAGATCCTTGCCAGCGTTGCGTCGTTTGCTGATCGAGTCAACGATGCGCTCACGCTTGATTTGGTGTTCCATCTGCGCGAGTGCTGCCATGACGGTGAACAGCATCGACCCCATCGGCGTGGACGTGTCGACGTCGCCGCCTCCCAGGTTCAGCACGCGCAATCCTGCGCCTCGAGCGTGGAGCTCGTCTGCGAAGGTGAGCATGTTCTGTGTCGATCGGCCCAATCGATCGAGTGTGGTGATGACGAGAGTGTCGCCGGTTTCGACTGCTTCGACTGGGCCGCCCCCTTCATTCGGTCCGGTCGCTGTGCGAGTCGTCGGTTTCCGATTGATGGGTGCATTGCCGAGCGTAGTCGACGGGTGCGAGGTAGCCGAGCGATGAATGCCGGCGGTCGTGGTTGT
>NZ_JAGYWT010000315.1:0-2889 GCF_019279095.1 Microbacterium sp. BF1
TAGATTCAGATGCCCGACGTGAAACAGGTCGAAAGCACCAACGGCATAGCCGATACGCGTCCCCATGATCTCCCCAGATCAGTAATTCCCCAGTAAGCGGATCCCCATCCGCTTCGCGACTCCCACATGTCCGCTCGCCCCAGCCCACGCGCCGGCTCGCCTCGAACACGAGGGCGATCGGGACGGCGATCATGCTCAGCGCCATCATGTAGGGGAACAGCACGCCGTACTCGATCATGAGCAGCGGGAACGCGGGAGTGGCGGCACTCATCGCCGCGGCGGTGACCAGCACCGGGGTCCTGGTCCCGAACAGGGTGGCGACGAGGAACACGATCGACGTGGGCCAGACGATCGCGCCATAGAAGAACATCACGGCGTTGGAGGCGATCGGGATGCTCACACCGGTGATCTGCACCGCGAGCGACGTCACCGCGTGCCAGCCGGACGGATAGAACGGCAGTCCCCCACTCGGTGCGCTCGTCATCGTCCCGATCGTCAGCGGCGAGACGGAGCCGGTGTCGAGGGCGTACCTGACCGCGTTGAGATGGAAGATGTTGTCGAAGGTCTGCGAGAAGTTGTCCGGCGCACCGATGACGAAAGCGAACTGAACGGCCACGAGCACGGCGGCGCCGCCGAGCAGGAGCCATGGGGTCCGCAGCCGGGTGGGCGAATCGACTGCCCCCTTCGCGCGCCGGACGACGAAGGCGAGGACCGCGACCAGCACCAGCACCACGAGCGCGCACACCGCGAGCGGCAGCAGCCCCCAGGACATCCCGATCACGGGGGCGACGATCGCCGCGAGGACGATCACGGTCGTGCCGGCGGGAGCAGCGAGCGCCCATCGGGCGAAGCCACGCATCCCCAGGACGGAGGAGATCACGACACCGGGCACCAGGACGATGGCGATCACCGTGATCAATGCCAACCCGAGGTCCAACCAACCCATGTGCAGTGCCTCTCTTCCCGGCGACCGACACTCGACCACCGGCGTTGATCCTATCGACACCCTGCTGAGCGACCGCCGACACACGGCGCGCGCCAGGGGAATGAGCGGGCTCACGGCGCGGAGAACCTATGATTGGTGAGGCGTTCCACCCGACACGGACGTCCCGACGGAGGTGAAGAGAACGCTGTGTCTCAAACATCTGTACCCGCCGACCAGCGGTTGATCCAGCCGGGCGCGAGTACCGGCCTCCTCGATGTCTTCCGGCGCCGCTATCTACTCAGCCTGATCATCCGCAAAGAAGTGGGTATCCGGTACCGAGGATCCGTCCTCGGATGGCTCTGGTCGTACGTCAAGCCGCTGATCCAGTTCCTGGTCTTCTTCTTCGCTCTCGGGGTCTTCCTCAACCTCAACAACAGCATCGAGTACTACCCGCTGTATCTGCTGTCCGGCATCACCGCCGTCACCTTCTTCAACGAGTCGTTCTCGAACGCCACCCGTTCACTGGTCGACAACGCCGCGCTCATCAAGAAGATCTACTTCCCGCGCCAGATGTTCCCGGTCGCGAGCACCATGGTCGCCGCGATCAACACGGTGCCGCAGATCATCGTCGTCATCGTCATCGCGCTGTTCTACGGGTGGACGCCGACCGTCCTGGGCATCGGAGCCCTCCTGCTCGGGCTCGTGATCATCGCGCTGCTCGCCACCGGCCTCGGTCTGCTCTTCGGCGCCATCAACGTCACCTTCCGCGACGCCCAGAGCTTCGTGGAGATCATCGTCATGGTGTCGGTCTGGGCCTCCCCCGTGATGTACCAGTGGCAGATGGTGGCGAGCAAGGTCCCGGACTGGCTCTTCCAGCTCTACGCCCTGAACCCCATCACCGGTGCGGTCGAACTGTTCCACTACGGCATCTGGCACGCGCTCGATCCTGCGAACGCCGAGCCGCTGCCCTCCCTGTGGCTGCACGCGCTCATCGCACTCGTTGTCTCCATCGTCTTCGTGATCATCGGCGAGATCGTCTTCCGCCGTCTGGAGGGTCGTTTTGCTCAAGACCTCTGAAACGCCACGCATCCTCGTCGAGGACGTGCACAAGCACTTCAAGCTCCGCCACACGCATTCGATCAAGGAGACCTTCGTCGCAGCGGTGCGACGCAAGCCTCTGACCTCGGAGTTCCAGGCCCTCGACGGCGTCTCCTTCTCCATCGGCGAGGGCGAGGCCGTCGCGCTCATGGGCTTCAACGGCTCGGGCAAGTCGACCATGCTCAAGCTGATCTCCGGAGTGCTGCGCCCCGATGAGGGGATGGTGCGCACCCGCGGCCGCGTCGCCGGGTTGATCGAGGTCGGAGCCGGGTTCCACCCTGATCTCTCCGGCCGCGAGAACGTCTACCTGAACGCCGCGATCCTCGGCATGTCGAAGAAGGAGACGCAGGAGCAGTTCGACTCGATCGTCGAGTTCAGCGAGATCGAGAAGTTCATCGACACCGAGGTCAAGCACTACTCCTCGGGCATGTTCCTCCGCCTAGCCTTCTCCGTGGCCATCCACACGCACGTCGACATCCTGCTGATCGACGAGATCCTCTCCGTCGGAGACGAGCCGTTCCAGCGCAAGTGCATCCAGCGCGTGCGCGAGCTGCACTCCCAGGGCAAGACCCTCGTCGTGGTGAGCCACGACCTGAACATGGTCTCCGACCTCTGCGAGCGGGGCATCGTCATCCAGGGCGGGAAGGTGCGCTTCGACGGCGACAGCAAGAGCGCCGTGGAGATGATGCGCTCGTAGGTCGGGAGTCCATCCGGATCGGAGCGGTCTCGGATCAGAGATCGGCGTGCCTGGGTCGGAGTGAGGGCATCGGTCACACGGTCAGGGTATCGCCGAGCGCCGACATGCACCCTCCAGGGAAAGATGCGTTCGAGGGCCTACGGCGTGACCGTAGACTTGGGCGATGAGT
>NZ_JAGYWT010000316.1:0-2876 GCF_019279095.1 Microbacterium sp. BF1
TCGGTGAGTGACTCGAGTGCGGTGCTCTCCTCGGCGGCCGGAGCAGCGGACGAGGTCGCTCCGAGTCGGGGTGTCACATGCTCCATCAGCGCTCTCGTGACCCGAGGGGAGAGCGCTGCATCTCCGCGGGACACGGCGCGCACGGCAGAGATCATCTCGTGGCGCTGCGCGTCCTTCAACAGGAACCCACTCGCGCCCGCGCGGATCGCTCCGAACGCGTACTCGTCGAGATCGAACGTGGTCAGAACGAGCACCTTGGTCTGCGGGTGGTCGCGGACGATCGCCTCGGTGGCAGCGATGCCGTCCAGCTCCGGCATCCGGATGTCCATGAGCACCAGGTCGGGGGCGAGCAGGGCGGTCTGCGTGATCGCCGCCTTGCCGTCGCCGGCCTCACCGACCACCACGATGTCTTCCTCGGCGTCGAGCACCATCCGGAACCCGACTCGGATGAGCTCCTGGTCATCCACCAGCAGCACCGTGATCGCATCCGTCATCCGTCGTCCTCCATCTTCTCTCGTCGTGCGGCGGGTGTGCTTCCCGAGGTGGGGAGCACGGACCGCAGAACCCATCGTCCCCCGTCCGCAGGTGCCGACCGCACCGTTCCGTGAACGTGTGCAGCGCGCTCGGACAGTCCGCGTACGCCGAATCCGTCCGACCCGACCTCGCCTGTGACGCCGTCGTTCACGATCTCGATCGTGACCGTCTCGGTCGTGTACTCCAGTCGCACCGTGATGGTCTTCGCAGTGGGAGCATGACGCATCGCATTGGTCACCCCCTCCTGGACGATCCTTCCGATCGCATGCGCGACGGCGGGGGAGACCTCCGCCTGCCCGACGACGGTGAGCGTCGCCGGATAGCCGGCTCGTTGCGCGGTCTCCACGGTGTCGCGCGCGGGTACGGGCTGCATCGGGGCCAGCGGCAACGGGGATTCGTCGTCGCGCAGCACTCCGAGCATCGAGCGCATCTCGGTGAGCGCACCTCTGGCGGTGTCGGCGGCGGATGCCGCGGCCTTGCGTGCCTGCTCCCGGTCCGGTGTCGCGGCCGCACCTTCGGACAGGGCGACGATGACGGTGAGCGAGTGGGAGACGATGTCATGCATCTCCCGGGCGATGCGGGCGCGTTCGGACGCGGCTGCGAGCTGCGCCTGCTGGTCGCGCTCGATCAGGAGCTGGCGTGAGCGGTCGATGATGGCGAGGAGGTAGCGCTTGCGGTCACCGACGTTGACTCCGACGAGTGTGCCGATGAGACCGAGCGCGACGTAGCTGAGTGCGGTGTCGAGGCCGACTTGGAGCACGGTCGCGCCGGTCAGCATGAGCACCGTGGTGAAGCCGAGGAACCATGCCGCGCCGATCCCGTAGCAGATCCAGGCCAGGCGGGCCGAGCGATAGACCGCGACGCCGTAGCAGGCGACGAGCAGGAGGATGATGCCGCCGGACATGCCCGTGAACAGACCGACGGTACCCAGGATCACCGCAGCGAGGAAGGGGCCCAGCGGCGCTCGACGGCGCCAGAGAAGGGTGCTGCACCCGATCGCGACCATCGCCAGCGTCGCGATGTTGAGGGTGATGTAGGTGCCCTCCGGGAGCGAGGGGTCGGGGTAGGGCGCGGCCGGTGCGAGCGACAGGAACAGGCAGATCAGGGCGAGCAGGATGTCGGCGAACAGCGGGTGGCGCGCCCAGAAGCGTCGGAACAGGCCAGGGGCACGCGGAAGCCGCAGCTCCTCGTCCTCACGGATCGAGTCGCTGCGGCTTCGCGTTCTGCTCACAGGCCGACTTTACGCGTCGCGCGTGCGCAGCACGCCCCACGCGACCAGGGCACCACCGGCGACCCAGCAGCCCAGCGTCAGGAACGCGGTGGGTGCGTCGAGAGCCGCCGTCTCACTGGGCATGATCGCAGCTTGCGCAGCCGCCACCGGGAGGTAGGACGAGGCCTCGATGACCCACGCCCACGCCTCGCCGGCGAAGGAGAAGAAACTCGCGACGATAGGCAGCACGAACAGCACGCCGACGGTGGCGGCGATGGCTCCGGCCCCCGAGCGCAGGATGAACCCGAACGAGACGCCGATGAGGGCGAAGACAGCCATGGACAGCGAGGCTACGACGATCGGCAGGATCGAGGCCGACGGGTCGGACCAGTCGATGCTCTGATCCCGCGGCGCCACGATGAGAGTGACGGCGAGGGCGGCGATGGCGAAGATCACCAGCGACGACAGGAACATGAAGACGGCCAGCACGGTCGACTTCGCCGCCAGCACCGATCCGCGAACAGGATTCGCCGTGAGCGTCGAACGGATCATTCCGGTCGAGTACTCGCCGGTGACCGAGATCGCACCGATGATGCCGGCGAGCAGCATGGTGAACTGGATGGGCATGATGACGGCCTGGATCGGCTCGAAGTCCGGCATGTCGAGGGCCTGGGCGATGAGAACCGCGATCCCCACTGTCAGAGCGGCGGCGATCCCGATGGACCACCAGGTCGAGCGCAGGGTGGCGAGCTTGATCCATTCACCGCGCAGCGCGCGCACGAACGTCAGCTTTCGACCGGTGTCCACGCGCGGCCGTGTGGCGGCGGGGGCCTGTGTCGTGGTCATGAGATCTCCTTGGTGCGGTACTCGACGGAGTCGCCGGTGAGGGCGAGGTAGGCGTCTTCGAGCGAACCGGTGGTCGGGGTGAGTTCGTGCAGCGCAATGCCGCGGTCCGCAGCGAGGTCGCCGATGCGCGCAGCAGGCAGCCCCACGATGTCGAGCAGGTCGGGAGCCGAGCTCACGATCTCGACATCGGGTCCGCCGACGGCTGCGGCCAGATCGGCCGGGCGGGGAGTGCGCACCCTGACCGTGTTGCGGGTCCACGAGCGCACGAGTTCGGGGAGCGGCGCAT
>NZ_JAGYWT010000317.1:0-2868 GCF_019279095.1 Microbacterium sp. BF1
GTTCGCTCTCGCCAAGCAATGGCGGGGCCTCGCCACCCGCTACGACAAGCTCGCGATCACCTACCGCGCGGCCGTCACCATCAGCGCAATCCTCACCTGGCTACGCCATATGGGAGACACGCCCTAGATGCCTCGTACTGCATCGTCCCGTCCGGCATCGCGAGAGTCTGCTCGGTCGGAGTGATCATGCCTTTCACAGGCACGGGCTCCCCGGTGTCCTGAGCAGCGGCGACCGCAGAAGAGACGGCCATCTGCTGGATGTCGCGGAACGACTGCGCCGGAATGGCTCTCCCTGAGCCCTGTCCTGAGCCTGCCGGAGAGGCCGATGCCGACAGCGCTCCCCCTCCCAGGACGATAGCGAGAACGCAGACGGAACCGAGAGCGGTACGGGCACGACCGCGCGAGCCTGAAGAAAGGAGATTCACAGACAAAAGCTATGGTTCCGCTGAGAGCCAGCGCAATGTCGATCTTCTGGATTAATCCGTTTGTAAGGTATTCGCCGCTCGAGCAATAGCGGCGTCTGGAGGGCGCTCGAGCCCGAGCTCCCGTGACAGCTTCGCCCGCGCCCGACTCAGGGTCGTGAAGACCACGGACTGCGAACACCGAAGCAGCTCTGCGATCTCGCCTGCGGACAGTCGGTCCCAGTAGAAGAGGACGATCATCCTCTTCTCCCGCGGGGTCAGCACGACGGCGATCGCGTGACGCACGGCGAGCGCGTCGAGGATGTCGGAGGGACGCTCCCCCACGGGCCCGCGCCGCAGCGCTTCCAATGCTCGGTCCTTCGCACGGGTCTTTCGCCCACGATCCTTGAGCTTGTTGTCGGCGACATGCAACAGCCAGAGCAGGCCCATGGGCTTCCGCTCATCCAGCTTCAGCCAGGCGAGCGCGAACACCTCGGAGACGAGGTCGGCCACCTCTTCCTCACCCACGCCCTCGAGGACGCACTCGACATGATGCTGCACACGCGCCCAGTTGGCCGCGAACACCCTGTTGAAGACTGCAGCACGCTCGGCCTGCCGCGCCTGTTTTCGTACCCCCACATTCGGATCGTATTGCACCCAGCCGAAGCCCTTACGTCACTCGAACGTCCCAACCTCCGGCACCCGATCTGTCCGCCCATACCGGAGCAGGGTCACGCCCGCCTCATCCGTGATCGGCGACGCCAACAGGCGCAGCACGCTCGGCAGCGCGTTGTCGTCGAACACCTTCTTGCCGGCACCGAGCAGCAGCGGATACACCCACAGGTCTGCTCATCGAAGAGCCCCTCGGCAAGCAGCGTGTGGACGAAATCGATGCTGCCGATCACGTGCACCTCGCGGTGCGCCGCCCGCATCGTGGCGGTCTCCGCCGCCAGGTCGGCGCCCACGCGGGTGCTGCCGTCCCAATCGAGCGCGAGATCGGCATCCCGCGTAGCCACGTACTTCGGAACCCGGTTGAAGAGCGTGCCGATGTCGCCGGACTCTCCCTCGGTGTGATGCGGCCAGTACGACGCGAAGATGTCGTAGGTGCGCCGCCCGAGCAGCAGCGCATCGAGCCCGCGCATGCCTTTCTCGATCTCGGGGCCGACGCCGGATGAGGGGTATCCGGCCTGCCAGCCGCTGAAGCGGAACCCGCCGGAGGTGTCTTCGTCGGTGCCGCCCGGACCTTGAGCGACGCCGTCGAGCGAGGTGAAGAGGTCGATCAGGATGCGACCGGATGCGTGGTCGTTCATGTCATGCTCCCTACTTTCAGCCGTGCGATGTGGAAGGTGGTGGCGAACGAGTCCAACCACGACTCCTCGCCTCTGACGACCGCGACGATATCCTGCGCCAGCGCTTCTGCCGGCGTGACCTCGCCGCCGATCAGGTGCCGGACGCCGGGACCGGCGACGATCACCGCATCCGGCTCTGCGTCGGGAAGACTTCCGCCGACCGGCGGGGCCGGTGGTGCGATCTGCGCGACCCGGAGTTCCCCCTCGCGCACCGACGCGCGCAGGGCGACGTCGCCGACGTGCAGCTCGTACTCGGCGTCCACGGCACGATCGGCCATGAACGCCGTGTGCAGCGCCATCGTGAGGGAGTCCGCGGTGATGACGTCGCCCGGTTCCGGGTCGCCCATCGCCTGGAAGCCCCACCGTCCGAGGGCGAGCACGATCGGCTCGATCGAGCGGCCGTAGGGGGTGAGCTCGTACACGAGGCCGCAGTTCGACAACGGCACCCGCCGCACGACCCCACCCTCCTGCAGCTCCTTCAGCCGGAAGGCACCCACGCTTGTCAAGAGCAAGTGGCTCCCGATCCCCCGCACGGGGGATGCGACGCCGACACGCCCCGCCCTACGGTGGAGGGATGTCTGCTGTCCCGTTCCTCCGCACGCCGACCGAGCGCGAACGGCGCGGCGACATCGTCCTCGCCGTGGTCATGTTCGTGGGAGCCGTGCTGAGCGCCGGGCTCTCCTCGATCGCCCAGGTGTACGGCGACGAACAGGCCCCGTTGTGGACCGCACTCGTGTACGCGGTCGTCGTGACCGCTCCTCTCGCGGTCCGCCGCCGCTGGCCCGGCACGGTCGCCGTCATCGTGGTCGTCGCCTACTTCATCGCGGTGACGATCCGCGTCCCCGAGATCTACGTCGGCAACATCGCGATGTTCATCGCGATCTACACGGCGGGGGCGTGGATGAACGATCGTCGCCGCGCGGTCATCGTCCGCATCGGGATCATCGTGAGCATGTTCGTTTGGCTGCTGATCACGATGTACCGCGACGCGTACCTCGAATGAGCCAGGCGAACGACGGCAAGGCGCTCGAGACCAGCGTCGACGGCAAGAGCTACGCACGCATCCCGCTGCGCACCCGCGTGGTCATGCCCGAGGACGACCTCGATGCGATCATCAC
>NZ_JAGYWT010000318.1:0-2865 GCF_019279095.1 Microbacterium sp. BF1
GTGTCGCTCGCCGACTACGAGGCCTTCCGCGCGTCCCTCTGACGATTCCCGACCAGGCCGCCCCTCTCAGCGCACGATGCGCAGCGTCCGCACCTCGAACGGACGCAGCTTCAGCTCGCCACCGGTCCTGGCGTCGTCGATGTCGTCTTCGATCAGGCTCACCTCGCGTACCTCGCGGTGCTCGAACCCGACAGAGACCTCGCCGGCCGCACGCCGTCCGAGCGCCTCGTACACGCGCACGATCACGTCACCCGAGCCGTCGTCGGCCAACTTGACCGCCGACACCACGATGCCCTCTCCCTCCACCGACACGAGGGGCTCGACCTCGCGCTCACCGCGCACGACGCTCGGAAGCGCGTTGATCCGGATGCCCTCGGCCGTCGCGATCGCGGCATCCGCTCCGATCACGAAGCCGACCTCGATCTCGTGGTGACCGTGGTCGGTGTCGGGGTCGGGGAAGCGCGGCGCCCGCAGCAGCGAGAGCCGCACGGTCGTGGCGACCGCGTCGTCGGACACCTCGCGCGAGGTGTCGTAGCCGTAGATCGAGTCGTTCACCAGGGCCACGCCGAAATCCTGCTCGCGCACCAGCACGAAGCGGTGCATCGACGTCTCGAACTTCGCCGCCTCCCAGCTGGTGTTCGTGTGCGTGACGCGCGACTGATAGCCGAACTGGGTCTCGGCGTCGGTGTGCGCGGCCTGCACGTCGAGCGGGAAGGCGAGCTTGAGCAGCTTCTCGGTCTCGTGCCAGTCGATCTCGTTGCGCAGCAGCACGGTGCGCGACTCCGGCTGGAGGATGATCGTCTGCTCGATGGTCGACTCCGAGAACGGACGCACGACCACGATCCGGGCGGAGCCGCCGACCATCGAGGCCTCGATCGACGAGACGGCCGTGAGGTCGTCGACGCTGCCCAGGTAGTACCGGTCGATGTCCCACGCATCCCACATGTTCGGGAAGTCCTGGTGCAGCTGGAACAGGTTCGCGGCCTTGCCCGGCGCGACGGCATCGCGACCGGTGCCCTTGTCGACGGCCGAGACGATCAGGCCATCGGCGGAGACGAGCACCGAGACGAGCTCGTTCTCCAGGCGCCAGCCGCCATCCTCCTCGGTGAGCGAGACGGGCGCCGCCGTGGACTCGACCACGAAGGCCGCCCCGAGTGCGCGGCCGCGGCCGACCGATGTCGGCTCGAACTGCAGCTCCCGATCACCCTCGCCGGCGAGAGAACGGCGGGCGGCGACGGCGATGTCGCGGGCGTCCGAGAGCACATCCGACAGCACGGCGACAGCCTCGCGGTGCACCCACGCGATCGAGGTGCCGGGGAGGATGTCGTGGAACTCGTGCAGCAGCACGGCCTGCCACAGCCGGTCGAACTCGGCCTGGGGATACGCGGCGCCGGTGCGCACGGCATCGGTCGCGGCCCACAGCTCGGCCTCGATCAGCGCGTGCTCCGCCCAGCGGTGCAGCGCCTTGGTGGCGTGCTGGCTGGTGAGCGTTCCGCGGTGCAGCTCGAGGTACAGCTCGCCGACCCACACCGCCGGGTTCGGCAGCTCGGCCTTGGCGGCGTCGAAGAAGTCGTCCGGGTGCTCCCACACGACCTGCGCGCTGCCCTCGAGGTCGCGCAGGCGCTCGGCCTTGCCCGTCATCTCGCGGGTCGTGCCACCGCCGCCGTCACCCCAGCCGACCGGGGCGATCGACCGCGAGCTGAGACGGTTCTCCTTGAACTGGCGAGCGGCCTTCGCGACCTCCATGCCGCTGAGCTGCGAGTTGTAGGTGTCCATCGAGGGGAAGTGCGTGAACACCTGCGAACCGTCGATGCCCTCCCACAGGAAGGAGTGGTGCGGGAAGACGTTCTGCTGGTTCGAGTGGTTCTTCACGCAGAAGATCTCCTGGAACCATCCAGGGCGAAGCCGGAGACCGCGGCGATCACGGGCGTGCGCACCGCGGCGAACTCGTGCCAGACCCCGAAATGATCGGTCTCGAGCATCTGCACCGCGGACATGCCCTCCATCTCCTTGATGTCGGCGCCGGCGGCGAAGGCCTTCTCGGATCCGGTCACCACGATCGCGCCGACGCCCTCGTCCGCGTCGAAGGCCACGGCCGCGGCGGTGACCTCTTCCGCGAGCCGGCTGTTCAACGCGTTCAGCGCCTCCGGACGGTTCAGGGTGATCCACCCGACTCGTCCGCGCTGCTCGACCAGGATCGTCTCGTACTCGGTCATGTCACCCTCTCCGTCGAAGTACCGATCATCACACGAGGTCGTCGCGGATGTCGGTGATGATGCCGGAGAAATCGCGCCCCGCGCCGTCGCCGGCCGCGAACGCGGCATAGATCTCCTGCGCGAGACGGCCCATCCTGGCATCCGTCGACGTCTGCTCGATCGCCTGCAGCGCGAGGCCGAGATCCTTCGCCATCAACGCCCCGGCGAAACCCGGCTGATAGTCGCGGTTGGCAGGACTCGTGGGCACAGGGCCGGGCACGGGGCAGTTGGTCGTGATCGACCAGCACTGGCCCGAGGCCTGCGAGACGACGTCGAACAGCGCCTGATGCTCGAGCCCGAGCCGCTCCCCCAGCACGAACGCCTCGGCCACCGCGATCTGCGAGACCGCGAGCACCATGTTGTTGCACACCTTCGCCGCCTGGCCGAGGCCGGGACCGCCGCAGTGCACGATGCGCTTTCCCATGACCTCGAGCAGCGGGAGGGCGGCTGCGAAGTCGTCGTCCGACCCGCCGACCATGAAGGCGAGGGTGCCGTTCTCCGCGCCGACCACGCCTCCCGATACCGGAGCGTCGACGTTGCGGTGCCCGGCGGCGAGCGCGAGAGCGTGGGCGGCCCGCGCCTCATCGACGGCGATGGTCGACGACTCGAT
>NZ_JAGYWT010000319.1:0-2862 GCF_019279095.1 Microbacterium sp. BF1
GGTCGAGCCGGCCGATGCTCACGAAGTACTCGGTGAGGCTCGCCGCCTGCGATCGGGCCCACCCGATCTGACGCGTGTGGAGTTGCGCGGGAGATTCGGGGAGACTGAACTGACGCGCGAGCGCCTGTGGCACGGGAACAGGACGGTTGAGCGCCGATTTGGCTTCTTGTTCGGTGGACATCGCGTGATACATGTCGAACCCGACGAAGGACAGGAACTTATACGTCATGTACGGGGCGAACGCGGCGATGAACATCAGCACGACACCGGCGATCGGGTCGCTGATCGACGCGAGATCGAGCTCAATTGGCGCGCTCACTTGGGTGATGGCGACGAGGAAGATCACCACGAGGACGAGTTTGGAGAGGATCAAGGCGATCACGAACGTCGCCCACTTCGCAAACCACCCCTTCGTCACATCCCAGGAGAACCCGGCGAGGGCGATGGGGGCGAACACGATCGCGACCAGCAGCAGTGCCTTACGGATCAGGAGCGAGAACCACACGATCGCAGCAGCACTGATGGCAAGGCCGGCGAGGAAGATCGTCACGATCGCCCCCACGCCGGGGGCTGCGATGTTGATCCCGGCGAACCCTGCCGCAAGGAGGGCGATGCGGTCACCGATGGATTCCATCGTGTTCCCGGTCGCTTGCACGATCCCGAGCGCGAGCTGGTCGGTGATCTCCAACAACAGACCCGTCAGCCCGATGGCGACGAACGATCCGAGGATGCTTTTCGCCGCACCGAGGGCGGCGCGGCTGAGGGCGGTGGGGTCGCGGTGGATGAGGCCTGTGATCAGTTGCAGGCAGAAGAAGATCAGCACGACGAACACCGAAACCCCGAAGAGGATGTTGTAGACGCCGATGTACCCGGGGTCTGACAGATCCACGAGGGTGGTGGTGTCGAACACGGCCCAGACAGCTTCGAACAGCCACGCGGCGGCCCCGCCCATCGCCTGGGCGAGCCAATCGAACGGGGCCGCGATCAGCGTCGCCGCCCCCTGCCCGACGGTCTCGCACACGGCCGAGATCACCGGCACATCACACACACTCATCGTTCGCTCCTCCCTGCACGATCTGACGGGCTATACGGCTTGGCCGACGCCCCAGAAGAAGTTGATGAGCGTCACCGACGCGCCGCAGATGATCGCCGCCCCACAGGAGACGAGCACCCCGACCTTCCCCCGCGAAGCAAGGTGCGGGTTGCTGCTGTTCGCACCGAACCCCCACACGATCGCGGAAATGATCAACGCGAGGACGGAGAGGATCAGGCCGACAGTCATGACCGCGCCGACGATGATGCGCAACTGCTCGATACCGGGAAGCCCGGTACCGTTCGGGTCGATATCAATCACTGGGATGCTCCTTCTGCTCACACCGCCGCGGAGAAGGCGGACTTGTCAGCCAGGTGCGCCCCGGCACCCGTGGCGCACTGGAGGACTCACGTAAAATGAGGAGATGACGGAAAGCACCGAGACAACGACGCCTCTGGTGATGTACGTCGTGCACGCGAAGGGCGCAAACCGGATCAGTTACCTCAGCGTCGAGAAGATCAGCGAGGCCTTTGATAAGGAATCAACGCCGACAGTCGGTTCCCTCTGCGCAATCGTCCGCGAAGGGGATGATGAACTCGGCGCCGGGGACTTCCTGATTGGTTTGGCAGTCACGCGCGGTGTCGCAGGGATTGCGAGCGGAACGCTACGTGCGACCTTGTCGCCAATCCTCCGCCTACTCGAACCTCTCGATCTCGGAGAGCTTCGAGAACAGGCAGTCCCGATGCCGTCGATGCCGCAACACTTCTACGCCCGCCGACTCGATGGCCCTACAACGAGAGTCCTCCTGGACCATCTCAGACGGACCGATCCGGCGGTCGGACCCTGGCTGGACTCCGTGTTCCGGGAGCCTCGAACCTTCGATGAGGAGGTGCAGCAGTCGAGAGTCGAAGCGCGAGATGCAGTCCTCCTGGCTTCGCAGATTGCGGACATTCCGTTGCCCGCAGATGCGTTCAGCGAGCCCCCTAGCATCGATGAGAAAGAGACACTTCTCGACACCGTGCTGAACGCTGGCTACGAACGAGACATGGAAGAAGAACTACTTCCGCTCGATCTTCAACGTTTCGATGGCAAGCTCATCGCCGATCAGCGAGCGGCGAGTCTCGCGGTGTTCGAGGATCGAAACGGTCAGCGGAAGCTCCTCGTGATGTCCGTGAACAAGAAGCCCATCGAGGAAGAACTCGGCGTCGACCTCCTCTACTGGGACCAGGTCCACGACGCCTTCACTTTCGTTCAATACAAGCGACTCGAACGCGCCGACAGTGGCGATGGAAGCGGCGCCTACGAGTGGGTTTACCGACGTAAGAACGAGATCGAGAAGCAGCTCGACCTCATGCCGAAAGGTCGTGAAATCCCGACGAAGGCCGCAGACTGGCGTGCGTTCGAGACGCCGTTCTGGTTCAAGTTCGTGCGCGGAGACGCTGGTCGAAAACTCGACGGGCAGACGCTCAAAGGCATGTACGTCTCCGCTGACTGGATACGACTAGCCATGACTGATGCAACCTTCAAGACAGGACAGCGCGGCGGGTTCCGAGTCACATATAAGAACACGAAGTACCTAGGCCGGAGAGTCTTTACGCAACTCATCTCGCGTGGATTCGTCGGAACCGCGAGCACACGTTCTAAGGCTTTCAGAAAAGCGATGGAGAAGCTTGGCTCTGACCGAGAACTCATCATCGCGATCGGGACTGCTGCACGAATAGGTGACATCTGATCTGGCTTGCCCTCGAGGGTGGCCTGGAAGGATGTTGCTGTGCCCAAGCCCTACCCGACCGAGTTCCGTGATGACGTCGTGCGCGTCGCGCGGAACC
>NZ_JAGYWT010000032.1:0-10862 GCF_019279095.1 Microbacterium sp. BF1
CCAGGGCGGGTCGGGCGGCGGGAGTCAGCCGCCGTCGAGCTGAGCCGAAACCGTGGATTGGGGGCCGGGTGGGCCGGTCTGCTATGCTTATGGAGCAGCGTGTGTGCATCGCCCCTCTCGGCCGCCACGTCGCCACTGATCAGGGCCATTACGGACCGCGCACATCGATGCGTGCGGAATCCGCCCTCGGTCTCACATCTTGCGGAGCGCCACGCGTGTCCGCCACACAGCAATGAGCATGACCATGAGCACCACCACCTTTCCCCCGTCCGATCCGTTGACCTGGAAGCAGGCCGACACCGACGTGCACGTCGCGACGCGCGGCGGCGAGTTCGCCGGCTTCGTCGAGTTCGACGGCAGCGCGCACCTGGTGCGCGACAACCACGGCGCCGAGCTCGGCGTCTTCGACTCGCTCGATGACGCCTTCCGTGCGCTCGAAGACGCGAACCAGCCTTCCCGAGGTGGGCCCGTCTTTCCGTCGATGCTGCCTCGGGCCTGGCGTCGCCGCACCCGCCGCGCCCGCGCCTGAAATCCGCGATTCACGCACAACGAGCTTGGTCCGTCAAGGGGTGCGGATGTATTCCCGAAGGCGCATGTGGGCGGGGCTACTGTGAGGTAAGCGTTGGGCATCTGCCTTGGGCTTCCACAGCTCGAGGGCTCCGAACGTCAGGAGAAGATCATCTCCATCACACAGATCGAACCGACCGCGGCAACGCTGGGCCCGATCCGTCAGACTTACTCCGGCAATGCGGACTTCCCGCCCATGGCCCAGGCGTACAAGCAGGTGTCGCAGGTGGTCAAGGAGACCGGCCTGCTTCAGCGTACCCAGTGGTTCTACATCTTCGTGGCCGCAGGCATCGCCGTGGCCCTCGGCGGCCTCATCACCGGCTTCATCCTGCTCGGCGACAGCTGGTTCCAGCTGCTGATCGCTGCGGGGCTCGGCATCGTCCTGACGCAGATCGCGTTCCTCGGGCATGAGGCCGCGCACCGCCAGATCCTGAGCACGGGGCCTGCGAACTTCAAGCTCGCGCGCATCGTGATCGCCAGCATCGGCATGAGCTACTCGTGGTGGGACTCGAAGCACACCAAGCACCACGGAAACCCGAACCAGGTCGGCAAGGACCCCGACATCGAGGTCGACACGATCTCGTTCCTCGAGGAGGACGCCGCCAAGGCGAAGGGCCTGATCAAGCTGATCACCCGCAAGCAGGGTTGGCTCTTCTTCCCGCTCCTCACCCTCGAGGGGCTGAACCTCCACTTCCTCGGCCTGAAGTACCTCATGACGACGAAGAACGTCAAGGGACGCTGGACCGAGCTCAGCATCATCGCGCTCCGGTTCGCCCTCATCCTGGTGCCCGTGTTCATGATGCTCCCCCTCGGTATGGCTTTCGCCTTCATGGGGGTGCAGTTCGCGGTCTTCGGCGTCTACATGGGAGCCGCGTTCGCGCCGAACCACAAGGGGATGCCGATCATCGAGCCCGGCGCCCGTCTCGACTTCTTCACCAAGCAGGTGCGCACCTCCCGCAACATCAGCGGTGGGTGGTGGACGACCTGGCTCATGGGCGGCCTCAACTACCAGGTGGAGCACCACCTCTTCCCGAGCATGCCGCGACCGCACCTCGCCAAGGCGCGGGAGATCGTACGCGACTACTGCGCGGCGAACGACGTGCCCTACACGGAGACCAGCCTCGGTCGGTCCTACATGATCGTCATCGAGTACCTGAACCGGGTCGGACTCTCCGCCGGAGCAGATCCCTTCGACTGCCCGGCAGTCGCGCAGTTCGGCCGGGGGTAGCCACCAGACATCACCGGGCGTGATCAGTCCGGGAACGACAGAGGCGCGAGCAGGAATCCCTGCTCGCGCCTCTGTCGTTCGTGGGTCTACTTGGAGGACTTCTTCTTGGTCTCCACCACGTCGATCGTGATCTTCTCGAGCGGGCGGTCGTCGTCGAGCTCGTCCTCGAGCACCTCGTCGCCGAGGAAGGTCTCCTCCGGCACCTCGTCGGCGATGACCGTTGCGGGCGCGGGCGCTGCGGGCGCGTCCGCTCCGGTGATCTCCGTGGGCAGCGAGTCGTCGGAGAAGATCCCGTCGGGACGGATCAGCTCGCGCACCTCGGCCATGAAGCTCGTCAGCTGCTGCTGCTGCCACCGCAGCTGACGGGTGCGGTCCTCGGCGTCGTGCAGCACCGCAGTGGTGTGGCCGGTGACCGAGTCGACGATCTTCTGGGCCTTGGCGCGAGCGCGCTCTAGCGTCTCACGAGCGCGGACCTGAGCTTCGGCCTCGATCGCCTGCGCCTGCGAGCGGGTCAGGCGCTCGTAGTCCTCGGCGCGTGCCGAGATGCGCTGGGCATGCTCGAGCGATGCCGTGACCTGCTCGTTCGCGTCGTTGGTGATCCGCTCTGCGTGAGCGACGGCCTGGTTGTGCAGCACGAGGAACTCCTGCTGCGCGTCGTCCTGGCGGCGGGTGAGGGTCTCCTCGAACTCCAGCACACGGGCGTTCATGTCGCGCACATCGCGCTCGGCATCGGCACGCAGCTGGGTCGTCTCGCGGGTGACGAGCGAGCGCAGCGCGGCCGCGCCCTTCTCGGCTTCGGTACGGATCGCCGTGGCCTCCTGTGCGGCCTGGTTCACCTTCTCCGCGGCGTGCGCGGCTTCGCGCTCGATGCGTGCCTCGTGCGCCGTGTACTCGGTGTCCATCTTCAGGCGCACCTGATCGGCGTCACGCTGCGCCTGGGCGGTGATCCGCTCGGCGTCGGCCTCGGCCTCGGCGCGCTGCGCGGTCACTTCCTCACGGGCAGAGGTCATCAGACGGTCGGCCTGCACGGCCGCGTTCTGGATGAGCACGTTCGCCTGCTCCTCGGCGACCCGCAGGATCGCCTCGAACTGCTGGCGCGACGGAGCCTCTTCGCCGTCCGGCTGCGGAGCGTCGACGAGTTCGGAGGTGAGGGTGGCGACCTGCTGCTCGGCGTCGGACACCTTCGCGTTCGCGGCCGTCAGCTCGCTCTCGAGAGCTTCGCGAGCCTTGCGCTCTTCTTCCCGCACCGCCTCGACGGCTTCCTCTTCGCGGGCCTGGGCCTCGGCGACCTCTGCGGCGGCCTGCTTGAGCTGGTTGCGGAGAGTCGAGAGCGCCGCGTCGACCTCGGCCTTGTCGTAGCCGCGGAAGCCGACGGTGAACGCACCCTGCTGCTCGCGGGGCGCGGTCTCGATCAGCTGGTCGAAGAAGTCCGGCGAGCGCTCGCCGTCGCGGTCGGAGGTACCGGGAGATTCGCTCATGGGTTTCTTGCCTTTCTGGCGGGGCCACACCGGGAGCGGCGGCTCCATCCCGACAGTCGGGACAGTGTGGACCGGAGGAGGTCGTCAGGGCGCACGCCACCACCGTGACCCGGCGGAGGACCGGCGGGCAGGGCGCGCCCTACAGCCTAGTTGCGTCTGCTGAATGTTTCGCCTTCGTCTTCCTGCTCCGCCGACGCGGCGGTCGAAGGCGTTCGACTCGCCGGGTGGTCAGGCCTCGTGCACCCAGCGCGCGTTCCTGTCGTCGAGAGGCTCGCCGCGCACGTATCGCACGGGTTCTCCTGGGGCGACCGCGACCTCGCGGACCTCCGCTGCGGCGGCGATGCGCGAACGCAGATCGGTCCACAGCTGCACGGTCTGCGGAAAACCGAAGTACTCGCGGAAGGTCTCGATCTGCATCCGGGCTCCGTCTGCGACGGGAACGAGCCGGGCGACCGTGTCATCGGGCTCGACGAACCGGATGCCGTAGGCGCCGTCGCTGCGGATGACGTACTCGCGATCCTTCGTCGCCATCGCCGATGCCACGATCTCGCGAGCGCGGGGTTCCGCGGCCTGGATCACCACTGTGGAGCCGAGTTCGGTGAGTGCCGCGTCGAGCTGGTCCGAGGCGAACTTCTTGCCGGCTCGGGCGCCGGTCTCCGAGGCTCCGCGGCCCAGGCGGCTCTTCAGGATCGGACCGCCGATGATCAACGCGAGGATCGGCAGGCCGAGGAGAAGGTACGCAGCAGCATCCACGGGCACAGCGTATCCGGACACCTGACGTGCCCTTCGCGCAGAGCGTGTCAGACGGAGGTCATCAGATGGTCGAGCACAAGCTCGCCCGACGCGTTGAGAGCCTGCATCATCTCCGCGATCAGTCGAGGATCGATCGGTGGCTGCTCGGCGGCGTCGTACCCGAACTGCAGGGGGATCGCCGGGTGGATCCAGACGGTGGCGCGCTTGTCCACGCCGTCGGTGACGGGGCGCCAGGTCATCATGAAACTCTCCTGGCGGCGGAGCTTCGTCGAGATGACGATCTTCAGATGCGCCAGCGTCGCGTCTTCGATGAGGATCGGATCCGAGGTCCCGTCGTAGCGCAGTCTGCCCATGAGAGAACGCTACACCGCGCGCGTTCTGCCTCTTCTGCGGCCCGTGCGCAACCCCCTCTGCGAAGGGCCGTCGGATCGATACCGTCGCAGCATGACGACAGTGGAATGACAACGAGGAGGGCGGGGTGCAGACGATGGCGCGTACGCGGATTGCGCTCAACGAATCAGAGTTCTTCCTGGCGCAGGGCCAGGACGTCGCGGAGCTGAAAGGCCGGATGGAAGGAGCGATGCGCGCGGGCGGTGGGTTCGTCGAATTCGTCGTGGTGGGCAATCGCGCGGTGAGCGTGCTGATCACTGCGGCGACGCAGGTCGTGATCTCCGTCGAGACGGTGGAGTACGACGCGCGCGACACCGGGGACAGCGCCGTGCCGTACGGCGGGGAGTGCGACCTGCTGTGATCGCGGGCCGTGGGCTCCCGAGACGGATGTGCGGGAGCCTTGGCCGCGCTCTGCGGCGCAGCACGGCGCACTGCTACGGTGACGACGGTGGGCATCGCGCCCCTGGGGCCGTCGAACAAGAGGAACTTCTAGATGAAGGGTCCGTCCCGTCTGCGTCTTGGTCGTATCGGGATCGCCACCGCGCTCGCGGTCGTGATCGGTGCGCTCGTGCCGTCTATGTCGGCGAGCATCTCGGCGACCGCGGCCACCGACGGGCAGATGGTGTATCCGGCCTCGGGCAACATCCAATCGAAGGTCGGCGACGGCTGCCGTGGCAACTATCGGGCGCATGAGGGTATCGACATCTCCGCCGCCGGTGGCACGCCGATCCTCGCCGCGTACAGCGGCGTGATCAAGTCGCGGACGGTGAACAGCGGCTACGGCAACTACACCGATGTCGAGCATCCGGGCGGTTACGTCACCCGGTACGCGCACATGGCTTCGCCGGGAACCTACGCTCCCGGCACCCGGGTGGAGCGTGGACAGCAGATCGGAATCGTGGGCAACACAGGGAACTCGCCGGCGTACCACCTGCACTTCGAGGTCCGGCGGAACGGCGCCGTCTACACCGGGATCAACGACGGCTTCGTGTGCCTGACGAACGTCGCGCGCGGAGGGACGATCCCCCTGACATTCCCCGGACTGCGCACGGAGTCCGGCCCTCCGATCCCGCCCGCTGACTTCACCGGCGACGGCAGGTCCGACCTGCTGAATCACGACGATGCGTCCTCCGACGCCGAGCGCGTCCATGGCCGACGGAATCGCGTCTGCGAGCACGTTGAGCTCCGCATTCACCTCGATGCGCAGCGCCTGGAACACGCGCTTGGCCGGGTGACCGGCGCGTTGCGCCGCTGCGGGCGTCGCCGCGATCAGGATCTCGACGAGCTCGCCGGAGCGCGTGATCGGCTGCTTCTGACGCGCGTCGATGATGAAGCGGGCGTAGCGGCCGGCGAGCTTCTCCTCGCCGTAGCGTTCGAAGATGCGGCGGAGGTTGCCCTCGCTGTAGGTGGCGATCACGTCAGCGGCGGTGACACCCTTCGTCTGATCCATCCGCATGTCGAGCGGGGCGTCCTTCGAATACGCGAACCCGCGCTCGGCCTCGTCGAGTTGCAGGGAAGAGACGCCGAGATCGAACAGGATCCCCGAAGCGCCCTGCGCGTGCAGCCCGATCTCGTCGTACACCGTGTGCACGAGAGTGACGCGATCACGGAAGCGAGCGAGCCTCTCCCCCGCGATGCGCAGCGCGTCGGTGTCGCGGTCGAGTCCGACCAGACGGATGTTCGGGAAGCGTTCGAGCAGTGCCTCGGAGTGGCCTCCCATGCCGAGGGTGGCATCGACGAGCACCGCTCCGTCCGCCTGGAGGGCGGGAGCGAGCAGCTCGACACAGCGGTCGAGCAGGACGGGGGTGTGTATGTCTCGGAGGTTCATGATCTTTCTCGGGGTGACCTTCGGCTCTGATCCCCCTCCGCTTCTCGACCCGGCACCGGGGAAGTGTGTCGGGGCGGGAGCGGCGGGGCATCACAGCCGTGGTCAGAAGAGTCCCGGAATCACCTCCTGCTCGAGGTCGGAGTAGGTCTCCTCGCCGGCGGCGAGGTAGGCGTTCCAGCTCTCGGCATCCCAGATCTCGGCGTGGGCGCCGACTCCGGTGACGATGAGTTCCTTCTGCAGGCCTGCGTACTGACGCAGGTGCGCCGGGATGGTGATGCGGTTCTGGCTGTCTGGCATCTCCGCGCTGGCTCCGGAGAGGAACAGTCGCATGAAGTCACGCGCCTGCTTGTTGGCGAGCGGGGCCTGACGGATCCGCTCGTGCATCGCCTCGAACTCGGCCGTGCTGAACACGTAGAGGCACCGCTCCTGGCCTCGGGTGACGACGATGCCGCCGCCGAGGTCTTCGCGGAACTTCGCAGGAAGGATGACCCGTCCTTTGTCGTCCAGCTTCGGTGAGTGCGTACCCAGCAACATCGGCCATCACCCCCTCTGCGTCCGGCCAACTCGAGGTGCGCCCCACTTTACTCCACTTTCCTCCACATACCTACGACCAATCCGCAGGCAACGCATGCCGACGACGATCGGCGCGCTGAAGAGCCGCGGAATTACGCGGTGGAGGAAGGTGGAGGGCTAGTGGAGGGTTTTCCCACCCATCGAGATGGCCCGTTCCCCGCGGGGGTTAACGGCAGAAGCCCGGATGCTCAGCATCCGGGCTTCTGTCGTGAAGTATCGAGGTCGGTCAGTGACCGTCCTGGCGGCGATCCCACCGGTCGTTCATTCGATCCATGAACGAGGCGGACTCCTGCCGCTTGGGAGCGGAACGCTCTCGGGGCTCAGCCGCGCTCGTTCGCCTCACGGGAGTGACGGCGACCATGACGCCGGCGAGCATCGCGGCGAAACCGACGACGCCGACGACGATGCCCCAGACGCCGCTGAGGATGACTCCGGCGACCAGACCGCCGACGCCGGCGAGCAGGAGGAGTGCACCGTAGACGAGATTTCGGTAGCTCAATGCTCGATCGCCGGACGGCGCGGTCACCACGTCGGCATCGTTGTGAAGGAGATGGCGTTCCATCTCGTCGAGCAGACGCTGCTCCTGTTCGGAGAGTGGCATTTCGTCCCCCTCGGGTATCGTGCCTTCCATTCTACGCGTGACGAGACGTCCGGGGCTAGCAGTTCGGCGTCCCCTTGCTTTACGTATGCTGGGAGTCGTGTCGTCCTCCTCCCCTGTACCCGACGCCGTCGCCGCACATCTCGACCGCTTCCTCGCGCGGATGCGCGACGAATCGATGGAGTACGGCCCCGATGCGGCATCCTTCCTCTCCGTCGCCGCCGCCACGCTGGACGGAGGCAAGCGGCTTCGCGCGCGGTTCTGCCATGCAGGTTGGCGCGCCGTGGCCAGGTTCCACGACCGAGATGCGACGGAGTCCGATGCTCTGTGGGACATCTGCACCGCACTGGAGATCTTCCAGTCGGCCGCGCTCGTCCACGACGATCTGATCGACAACTCCGACACCCGCCGCGGTCGCCCCGCAGCGCACCGTGCGCTCGAGGCATCGCACCGCGCCGCCGGATGGTCGGGAGATGCGGAGGCGTTCGGTCGGGCATCCGCCATCCTCCTGGGAGATCTCCTGGTCGCCTGGAGCGATGACCTGCTGGAGTCGGCGCTGGAGGGGCAGCCTCAGGCACTCACCGTGCGTTCCGAGTACGCCAGGATGCGAAGAGACGTCACCACTGGCCAGTTCCTCGACATCGCCGAGGAATCGGCGTGGAGCGTCAACGACGGCGGCCTCCATGCGGAACGGGCTCTTCGTGTGGCATCGCTCAAGTCCGCCAGGTACAGCATCGAGCAGCCGCTGGTCCTCGGAGGAGCCTTCGGCGGGGCCGACGCGGATCAGATGGCGGCGCTGCGCCGCTTCGGGCACCCGGTCGGCATGGCCTTCCAGCTCCGGGACGACGTGCTCGGCGTGTTCGGCGACGCATCCGTCACGGGGAAACCGGCCGGAGACGATCTGCGCGAGGGCAAGCGCACAGTGCTGATCGCCCTCACCCGGCAGACCCTCGACGCTTCCGCGCGCAATCTCCTGGACGAGATGCTCGGAGACACGGAACTGACGCCGCAGCAGGTGTCGTTCCTGCAGGCGACCATCACCGATTCAGGCGCGCTGGAACAGGTCGAGGCGATGATCGCCGACTATGCGCGCGAGGCTGATCGCGCACTATCGGGCGCCCGGCTCGACAACGCGGCCGTCGGCGAACTGCGCGAGCTCGCGCGGGCGGCGACGGTGCGTTCCTCCTGAGCGATCCTGCGGTCAGGCGAGGGTACGAGCGAGGCGTCGGACCGCGCTCTTGTGCCCGGCCAGCAGGGCGTCGATCGGCGAGCGACCGAGGCTCTCCTCGTCGGCGAGGAGCCAGTCGATCAGCTCGTCGTCCGTGAAGCCGGCATCCTGCAGGACGATCACCGTTCCCCGCAGAGAACTCAGCGGGTGTCCATCGACGATGAACACCGACGGCACCGCGAAGACTCCGCTGCGAGTGGATCCGACCAGGTAGTGCTCGTCGATCAGACGGCGCACACGGCCGAGGGGCTCGTCGAGCACCTCGACGAGGTCGGGCATCGTCAACCACTCGATGGCGGCAGCGGCAGGGGTTCCAGCAACGTTCTCAGACACGTTGCCCACTATCTCACCTCTGCGTGACCGTCGCATGTCGACCCTCCAGTCACATCCTTCACTTGCGTCACTTCAGTTGACTTCTGTTTACATCCGTGTCAGCGTGAAAAACTCGAAAAGGGGGCAAGCCTTGACATTCAAGACCGCCACGCGTCGAACGCGACATCTGCAGATCGGAGTTACCGCCGTATCGGTCGACGCCCCCGGCTCCGAGGAGGTGCACGGCGACGAGGACCACAGCGGTGTCGAGATCTTCGCCGATCT
This sequence comes from Microbacterium sp. BF1, assembly GCF_019279095.1. Lineage (NCBI taxonomy): Bacteria > Bacillati > Actinomycetota > Actinomycetes > Micrococcales > Microbacteriaceae > Microbacterium > Microbacterium sp. BF1. The sequence goes on from NZ_JAGYWT010000032.1 coordinate 9,241, forward strand.
CCACGACGCATCCGAGGATGACAAGGCCCCCGCGTCCGACGCCGGCTCCGACTCCTCCCCTGTCGACGTCGACGACGAAGACCCCCGCTCTGCGGCGGTGAGCTCGATGCTCGCCGCGGCGGCGCGTGCGTACTACGAGGACGAGCCCAAGGACTACCCGCTGAGCGCGGAGAGCGAGACGGCGGGCAGCGACGACACCCCCGCAGAGGGCGCGCACTGGACCGTCGCATCCACCGGCGTCATCGACACCGTGCCGCTCGCGGAGTCCTCGGGTCACTCCGAGACGGACGAAGCCGGTCACGACACGTCAGAGCACCCGGAGTCCGGCACCGAGGAATCCGGCCCTGCCGATGGCGATCAGAACCACGCCGACGGTGATCAGAACCATGCCGACGACGAGAACCACGACGGCGACGAGCACCACCACAACTGAGCTTCAGCTGACATAGAACGCCCTCCGGACCCGCAGATCTGGAGGGCGTTCTTTGTTCAGAGGAGGTCGCCGCACCCGGCGTGCACCCCGGAGCTGCAAGTCAGGCGGGTCGGGGCCGGATGACGGGCCGGCGGCGGCCCTTCGAGACGGGCACCGGTGCGGTCGCCACGATCTCTTCAACGTTCGCCGGTTCGTCGGTCACGTCGAGGCGCAGTGCCTGCGTGAGCGCGAGCCCGTGACTCGTGGTGAGGATCAGCCGTCGGTAGTGCTCATCGCCCTCGAGGTCGATCACGACACTCGGGCGACGCCGGCGGATCAGCACGAAGTCGAGGCTGCCCGCGGCCTTCCAGCTGCCCGCAGCGAGCACACCGGGGATGTGCGTCCCGGGGTTGGGGACTCCACGCAGCCAGGTCCAGGCATCTTCTGTCAGCTGCACCTTGGTGATGGTGTCGCGCGCGATCCGGAGGTTGTCGCGGTGGAAGGTGGCGGCACGTTCGATCGGCGAGAGAACGACCTCGAGTTGCGTCTGGTCCAGCAACAACGTCACCATGTCACCCAGTCTGCCAGCGCCGTCCTGCCAGTTGTCTGGAAGTTGTTCACAGGAACGCAACGATCCCTTGTCGATCAGCACCAGTCATCATGATTCCTTCCCCGTGATTCGAACATATGTACCATACTCGATTCACTGCCGGGTGCGCGAATGCCACCGATCAGCGCGAGGCGCCGACCGATGCACTTCTGACCGGAGTCGCGTTACGGGCGCGCGGCCGCCGCGGCAGCCGCAGCAGCGGGGAGGGCGGCCTCGATCTGCTGCAGCTCTTCCTCGCCGTGCGCTGCGGTGAGGAACCAGGCCTCGAACACGCTCGGCGGAAGAGCCACGCCCTGCTCACGCAGCGAGTGGAAGAACGGCGCGTAGCGGTACGATTCCTGCGCCTGAGCCTCGGCATAGTCCCTCGGCGCCGATGCCCGGAAGGACGCGTTGAACAGGTTGCCGGCGGTGGCGACCGCGTGCGTCACACCCGCCGATGTGAGAGCGGCATCGAGAGCAGCGGACACCCGTGCGCTGCTCACGCATGATGCGGTTGACGTTGTCGAGCTTGCCCTGGTAGCTGCGGAACAGCGGCACCATGCGCCCGATGACGACGGCGGCCAGGATCAGCAGCAGCGGCACCGAGACGGCGATGAGCCA
>NZ_JAGYWT010000320.1:0-2849 GCF_019279095.1 Microbacterium sp. BF1
ACCTCGGCCGCCTTCGCCTCGCTCATCAGCGCCGTCATGCTCCCTCGCGTCGATCTGCTGCAGACGTTCCAGTCCTGGCAGATCGGCGGCGTCGGCGGGGAGGAGTGGCCGCGCATCGCCCTCACGGCACCCGTCCTCGCCGTCGGCGCCCTCATCTGCTTCCTCTGCTCCCGGGGGATGAACTCCCTCGCGCTCGGCGACGAGATGGCCAAGGGGCTCGGCGAGAACGTCTTCCGCACGCGCCTGATCTCGGCGCTGGGTGCGGTGATCCTCGCGGGAGCCGCCACCGCGATCGCGGGGCCCATCGGCTTCGTCGGATTGATCATCCCGCACGTGTGCCGCATGCTCGTGGGCACCGATCACCGTTGGCTGCTCCCGTTCTCGGCCATCGCCGGTGCCGCGCTGCTGACCGCGAGTGACATCGTGGGTCGCGTGATCGCCCCGTCGTCGGAGGAGATCCAGGTCGGGATCATCACCGCCATCATCGGAGCGCCGTTCTTCATCTGGATCGTCCGTCGGCAGAAGGTGCGTGAGCTGTGAGGTCGACCGAACACGCCGTGCACACCCTCGACCGGGTGGACGAGCCGGCATCTGCCCGGATCGCCAGGATCGTCGCGGGCCGTCGCTCGCGTCACCGTCGGCACGCGGTCGCCACGATCGTCCTCGGCGTCCTGGTGCTCGCCCTCTTCGCGGTCGCTCTCATGGTGGGAAACACGTTCTACACGCCCGACGAGGTGATCCGCGTGATCCTCGGTGAGACCGTGCCCGGTGCTTCGTTCACCGTCGGCGACCTGCGGCTGCCGCGAGCGGTGCTCGCCGTCCTCACCGGGATCGCCTTCGGCATGGCGGGTGTCTGCTTCCAGACGATGCTGCGCAATCCGCTCGCGTCTCCCGACATCATCGGCATCTCGAACGGTGCCGGTGCCGCGGCCGTGTTCGGCATCATCGTGCTCTCGGTCAACGGTCCTGTCGTGTCGCTGCTCGCCCTGGGCGGCGCCGTCGCCACGGCCCTGGTGATCTATCTGCTCTCGATCAAGGGCGGCTTCGCCGGCACCCGACTCATCCTGATCGGGATCGGGGTCGCGGCGATGCTGCAGAGCATCATCTCGTACATGCTGTCGAGGGCGGCGAACTGGGACATCCAGACCGCGATGCAGTGGTTGACCGGAAGCCTCAACAACGCATCGTGGGAGCGCGTGCTCCCGATGGCGATCGCCGCGGTGGTCATCGTGCCGCTGATGCTGTCGCAGGGGCGTTCGCTCGGAGCCCTCCAGCTCGGAGACGACTCGGCGGCGGGCCTCGGCATCCGGGTCAACGCCACGCGCCTGCTGCTCATCCTCGGTGCGGTCGCGCTCCTCGCTTTCGCGACCGCGGCCACCGGTCCCATCGCCTTCGTCGCGTTCATGGCCGGACCCATCGCGGCGCGCATCACGGGTCCGGGGGCGAATCTGCTCCTGCCGTCGGCCTTCGTCGGCGCCGCGCTCGTGCTCGGCGGCGACCTGATCGGACAGTTCGCCTTCGGCACCCGCTACCCCGTCGGCGTCATCACCGGCGTGGTCGGCGCGCCCTACCTGATCTACCTGCTCATCCGCACCAACCGTTCCGGGGGTTCGCTATGACCGTCTCGCACAGCCTGTCAGCCGAGGGGGTGACGCTCGCCTACGGCGACCGCACCATCATCGACGGCCTCGACCTGCAGATCGCGCCCGGTCGCATCACCACCATCGTGGGCGCGAACGGATGCGGCAAGTCGACGCTGCTGCGCGCGCTCGCCCGCCTGCTGTCTCCGAGCGAAGGCCAGATCGTGCTCGACGGCACCTCGGTGCACACCCGCCCCACCAAGGAGGTCGCGCGCATCCTCGGTCTGCTGCCGCAGTCGCCCGTCGCGCCGGAGGGCATCGCCGTCGCCGACCTCGTCGGTCGCGGAAGGCACCCGCATCAGAAGATGCTCGCGCGGTGGAGCACCCACGACTACGAGGTGGTGGCGGATGCCCTCGACGCGACCGGCATCTCCGACCTCGCCGACCGCAGCATCGATGAGCTCTCTGGCGGTCAGCGCCAGCGCGTGTGGATCGCGATGGCGCTCGCGCAGGAGACCGACATCCTGCTGCTGGACGAGCCGACGACGTTCCTCGACGTCGCCCACCAGGTCGAGGTGCTCGATCTGCTCACCGATCTGAGCGTCTCGCGTGGCACGACCATCGTGATGGTCCTCCACGACCTCAACCTCGCCGCCCGCTATGCGGACGAGCTGGTGGCCATGAAGGACGGTCGGGTGCACGCGGCGGGGGCCCCGAAGGACATCGTCACCGCCGAACTCGTCGAAGAGGTCTTCGGCCTCGCCAATCAGATCACCATCGATCCGGTCTCCGGCAAGCCGATGGTCACACCCATCGGGAGGCACCATGTCCGCTGAGACGACCACGACCGACCGTCCGACCTACATCCTCACCCGCGCCGAGGTGCGGGCCGTCGTGCGCGTCTCGCCCTCGTTCGTGCGGGTGACCTTCGGCGGCGACGAGCTGAGCGAGTTCGGCACGCCGGGTGAGGTGTTCGACAGTCGCATCAAGCTGGTCTTCCCGCCCGCGACCGGTGTTCTTCCCGACCTCGACCGGGCATCGGACAACTGGTGGCAGGCCTTCCTCGCGGTGCCGGAGGAGGAGCGCGGATCGATGCGCACCTACTCCGTGCGCGAGCTGCGCGTCGACGACGAGACCGGGACCGAGGTCGACGTCGATTTCGTGCTGCACCTCGAGCCGGGCCTGACCGGACCCGCGTCGCTGTGGGCGAGACAGGCCGCGGTCGGGCAGGAGCTGTACCTGGTCGGACCGCGTCGCGGCGTCGATGTC
>NZ_JAGYWT010000321.1:0-2839 GCF_019279095.1 Microbacterium sp. BF1
CGCCGTCCGCGGCGACACGAGCCCCCACAGGAACAGCAGCGCGATGACGAGTGCCAGGAGGAAACCGGGGTCGAGGGCGCGCTGGGCGAGGGATACCGAGGCGATCGCCCATCCGGACGGCGTGAAGGTGGCATCGGCGACCGGCTGGTAGGCGAACCACCCGGTGCCGTCCCTGGCCGTCGAGATCCCGATCAGTGCCAGGAACGTCGCCAGCAGCAGCAGGACCGCGGTGATCGCAGCGGCGAATCGTGGGCCTCGGGGGTCGATGCCTGCGGGAATGCTCATGGGGCTCCAGTCTTTCCGCTCACACGGCGGCGAGGGCGTCGGTGAGCGCGTGGCGGTCGGGGACACCGTGGAATCGTGCGCGGACGGCGCCGGAATCGTCGACCACGAAGGTCGTCGGCGTCTGCAGGACTCGGTAGCGAGCCGAGAGATCCGGGCGGTGCGTCAGATCCACCTCCAGATGACGGAGGTCGTCGTGCTCGGCCGCGTAGGCGCCGAGCAACCGTCTCACCTGGGGGCACCGTGCGCACATCTCCGTGCTGAACTGCACCAGTGTCGCTCGGGAACCGAGTTCGGCTGCGGCATCTGCGGGGTCGAAGAGGAGGGCGCCGCCGTCGCGTCGTCGTCCATCGCGACGGCGCAGCACGATGCCGACGATCGTCGCGAGCACGAGGAGTGCGGCGGCGATCCCCAGGGCGGCTGCGGGCGACATAGGTCGAGAATATGTCGTGCGGTGAAGGGTCATGGCCGATGTTTCCGACCATGACGAACGTCCCACGCCCGGGAGCTCATCCGCCCGTGGGAGGTGAGGGTGGCGGTATCGTGGCTTTCATGAGCGCAGCCGTCCCGACTCCTTACGAAGACCTGCTCCGCGACGTGCTGGAGAGCGGCACGCACAAGTCCGATCGCACCGGAACGGGCACGACGAGCGTCTTCGGTCGACAGATCCGCTTCGACCTGTCGAAAGGATTCCCGCTCATCACCACCAAGCGCGTGCACTTCAAGTCCATCGCGTACGAGCTCCTCTGGTTCCTGCGTGGCGATTCCAATGTGGGGTGGCTCCGCGACAACGGCGTCACGATCTGGGATGAGTGGGCAGACGAGTCCGGCGACCTGGGGCCGGTCTACGGGGTGCAGTGGCGGTCGTGGCCCACCCCGGACGGTGGGAGCATCGACCAGCTCTCCGAGGTCATCGAGCAGATCCGCCGCTCGCCCGACTCCCGGCGGCTCATCGTCTCGGCCTGGAACCCCGCTGACATCCCCGACATGGCTCTCGCCCCCTGCCACGCCCTGTTCCAGTTCTACGTCGCCGACGGCAAGCTCTCCTGCCAGCTCTACCAGCGCAGCGCCGACATGTTCCTCGGCGTGCCCTTCAACATCGCCTCGTATGCGTTGCTCACGATGATGATCGCCCAGCAGGTCGGCCTGGAGCCCGGAGACTTCGTCTGGACGGGCGGCGACTGCCACGTCTACGACAATCACGTCGAGCAGGTGCGTGAGCAGCTCAGCCGAGACCCCTACGAGTATCCGACGCTGCGCTTCGCTCGGAAGCCGGAATCGATCCTCGACTACCGCTACGAGGACTTCGTGGTGGAGAACTACCAGCACCACGCGCCGATCAGGGCGGCGGTGGCGGTATGACCTGGGTCGGGCTGATCTGGGCCGAGGCCCACGGCGGCGTGATCGGCGCCGAGGGCGGGATGCCCTGGCACGTGCCGGAAGACCTGGCGCATTTCAAGGACGTCACCCTCGGTGCGCCCGTGGTGATGGGCCGCAAGACCTGGGATTCGCTTCCGGAGCGCTTCCGACCGCTCGCCGGCCGCGACAACATCGTGGTGACTCGGCAGCAGGACTGGTCCGAGGACGGTGCGCGCCGAGCGGCCACGGTCGCGGAAGCCGTGCGCGGGCTCGACAGGGCATGGATCATCGGCGGTGCGGAGATCTTCCGCCAGGTGATCGGTGACGCGGATCGGCTGGAGGTCACCGAACTCGATCTCGACGTCGCCGGCGACACCTACGCACCGGCCAAGACGGGCTGGCGACTCGTCGACGAGGGGGAGTGGCGCACCTCACGCACCGGCGTCCGCTACCGCTTCCTCGGATACGAGCGCTGATGCCCACTGCACTGATCACCGGAGCCAGCGCCGGACTGGGCGCAGAGTTCGCTCGTCAGCTCGCGCGGCGTCGCGCCGATCTCGTCTTGGTGGCGAGGTCGGAGGAGGCTCTCTCGGAGCTGGGTGCGCAACTGCGGAGCGAGTACGGTGTCGCGGTCGAGATCATCGCCGCCGACCTGGCGGATGAGAGCGGTGTGGAGAAGGTCGCCGAGCGGCTGCGCGACGCGGCTGACCCGGTCGACCTCCTGGTGAACAACGCCGGATTCGGTCTTCCCCTGCAGTTCGCCGACAACGACATCGACGACGAGGTGCGTCACCTGCGGGTGCATGTCGAAGCATCGATGCGTCTCATGCACGCGGCGCTGCAGTCCATGCGCGGCCGCGGCGGGCGCATCATCAACGTGGCGTCGGTCGCGGGGTTCATCTCGCGGTCGACGTACTCCGCCTGCAAGGCGTGGTTGATCGGTTTCAGCCGCTGGGCGAACGCCGAGTACGGCCGTGACGGCGTCTCCGTGACGGCGTTGTGCCCGGGATTCACTCATACGTCTTTCCACGAGCGCATGGGGCTTGCGGTCGGTGAGGAGGGTGTTCCCGCCATCATGTGGCTGAACGCGCGCGACGTCGTGCGCGTCGGCCTGCGCGATGCGGCCCGTGGCAAGGCCGTCTCGGTGCAACCTTCGTTCTCGTTTTCGTGATCTTCGCGTTCGCCGACTACGGCGACA
>NZ_JAGYWT010000322.1:0-2835 GCF_019279095.1 Microbacterium sp. BF1
CTGTGACGTCACGGGCCGGAGTATCGGTGAGCAGGCGCCCCGCTTCAGGCGAATGCCTATGAGTCCCCCAAGAGCCTGCGGAACAGGTTCGTGACACTATCGGGATGGTCGATCTCGTGGTCCAGGTAAGACGTACTCGCGCGGATTCTTGACGTAGACCAGGATCGTGTCGTGCTTGGTGGGCCAGCGACTGCGCGACTTGGCGCCGTAGTCGTACGCCCAGATCAGCTCGTTGAGGAAGCAGTCCCGCCCGAACACCGCGTCGAGCATGACCTTCGCGTAGTGCGCCTCCCGATAGTCGAGGTGCAGATAGAGGGTGCCGTCGTCGGCGAGCAGCCGCCACGCCTCCTCGAGCCGAGGCATGAGCCTCGAGTCCGAGCTCCTCGAACACGTCGGCGCGGTACACGAGCGAGCGGACTCGAGGCTCCGAAGACGTGGGACGACATCGTCGCCGCGGGTGAGGCCATCAAGGCCGCCAAGCCCGACATGCTCCCCTTCCCCGTCCCCGGTGACGCCGAGTTCCAGGTCTACCCCTGGGTCTGGGGCGCCGGCGGCGAGATCGCCACGAAGGACGGCAAGACCTGGACGAGCGAGCTCGACAGCAAGGAATCGCAGGCGGGCATCGAGTTCTACACGGGCCTGGCCACCGAGCACGGCTTCTCCTCCGCAGGTGCCACCACCTGGAAGGAGACCGACCTCCGCGACGCGTTCACGCAGGGCAACGTCGCCATGATGCTCTCGGGCTCGTGGACGCCGAAGTCTCTCATCGAGGCAAACCCCGACCTCGACGGCAAGATCGGCGCAGCAGTCATCCCGGGTGAAGACGGCGGCATCGCCCCCTCCGTGCTCGGCGGATCGCACCTCTCGGTCTTCAACACGACCAAGAACGCCGACCTGGCGTGGGAGTTCGTCAAGCTCATGTCCACCGGCGAGTTCGCCGAGCAGTGGTCGAACGAGACCGGGTACTTCCCGGGCGTCCAGTCCGCGATGGAAGAGGCACTGGCCTCGACCGACCCGCTGGTCGCACCCTTCGCCGAGCAGATGGTCGACGGCGGCGCATCCGTCCCGGTCACCCCGAACTTCGGCGCCGTGCAGGCGAAGAAGACGACCAACTCCATGATCCAGGCCATCCTCAGCGGGCAGAAGGACGTCGCGACTGCGACGAAGGACGCCGCAGCCGAGATGACCGAACTGCTCAACCAGAAGTAAGGAAGCACTCCTTCCATGTCGATGGTGCAAGCGCCACTGCCGGCCACGAAGGCGGAGTCCACCTCCGCCTCCGTGGCCGGCGGCCGGAAGCGACGCGGTCTCTCGATCGTCGCGGCCCGCCCCTGGCTCCTTCTCGCGCCCGGGCTGGCCATCCTCGCGGTGCTCATGCTCTGGCCGCTCATCCAGGTGTTCATCTACTCGCTGCAGGACTACGGCCTGCGCGAGATCAACACCGGGGAGAACAACTGGATCGGTCTCGACAACTACGTCGAGGCGCTCACCAACCCGACTCTCTGGACGGTGGTGCTGCCCAACACGGTCGGCTTCGCCGCCGTGGCGGTGTTCGTCACCGTCGCCGTGGGCACGCTCGTGGCTCTGCTGCTCGCGCGTCTGGGCACCACCTGGCGCGTCATCGTCTCCAGCTGCATCATGGTCGCCTGGGCGATGCCCGCCGTGACCGGCACCTACGTCTGGACCTTCATCTTCGATGCCGACCGCGGCATCTTCAACGCCGTGCTGCGTGACCTCGGTCTCATGGACGACCCGGTCAACTGGTTCACGAACCAGTGGTCGTTCTACGCCATCGTGCTCCTGAACGTGGTGCACCACGGATTCCCGTTCGTCGCCATCACGGTGCTCGCGGGACTGCTCGGCGTCTCGAAGGAGATGCTCGAGGCTGCAGCCCTCGACGGCGCCGGCGCCTGGCGCCGATTCTGGAAGATCATCTTCCCCACGCTCAAGCCCGTCTTCTCGGTCGTGATCATCCTGTCGACGATCTGGGACTTCAAGGTCTTCGCCCAGGTGTACCTGATGCCCGGCGGTGGCGGTGGCAACCGTCAGGTGCTGAACCTCGGCGTCTGGTCGTACGTGGAGTCCTTCGGTCAGAACCGCTACGGCTTCGGTGCGGCGCTCGCCGTGCTGCTCACGCTCGTCCTGATCGGCATCACGATCGTCTACATCCGCTCCCTCATGAAGGAGGACGAGCTGTGAACCCGCGCCCGAGGCTCCGCTCCCGCATCGGAATCGGAATCGCGGTCGCCGCGGTCCTGATCTTCACGCTGTTCCCCGTCTACTGGATGGTCTCCAGTGCCTTCGACGGCAAGGCCTCCAGCGGTGGACAGTCGCTGCTCCCGCAGGAGTTCACGTGGGACAACTTCGCGTTCGTGCTCACCGACGGCGGATTCGGCACGTACCTGCGCAACTCGGCGATCGTGGCGCTGGTCACCGTGCTCGTGAGTGCGCTCGTGTGTCTGCTCGCCGCCGTCGCCGTCGCACGGTTCAAGTTCAAGTTCCGCACCACGATCCTGATGATGATCCTGATCGTGCAGATGGTGCCGCTCGAGGCGCTCGTCATCCCGCTGTTCCTGCAGGTCAAGAGCCTGGGGCTGCTCAACAGCATCCTCGGCCTGATGGTCGTCTACGTCGCACTGTCGCTCGCCTTCGGGATCTGGATGCTGCGCGGCTTCGTGGCCGCCGTCCCGGTCGAGCTCGAAGAGGCCGCGTACATCGACGGTGCGAGCTGGTGGCGCATGTTCCGCTCGGTGCTGCTGCCGCTCGTCATGCCCGGCCTCGTAGCGACCAGCATCTTCAGCTTCATCACGGCGTGGAACGAGTTCATCTTCGCGA
>NZ_JAGYWT010000323.1:0-2831 GCF_019279095.1 Microbacterium sp. BF1
TCGATCACGGTGCTGGAGTCGACGACAGGGGCCAGCCGCTTGGCGAACATGGTCATGTAGGCGTGCGAGACGCCCTCGACCTGCACTCCGCGATAGTCCACGCCGCTGCGGACCGTGCCGACTACCGACCACATGGTCTGGAAGATGCCCAGGCGCTCGATCGTCGGGATCGACCCGCTCACCGCCTCGCCGGAGTCCTCCAGATAGCGCTCGTGAGTGGTCGACGGTACCGGCGGGATCATCTTCTCGGGGTCGGGACCGAAGAGCACCAGCACGACCATGACCACCAGGCAGCCCAGGAAGAACCAGATCGCCGCACTCTCGCTCCCGAACAGCTGCAGGAGCCCCGCAGCCACGAAGGGGCCGATGAAGATGCCGAGTCGGAAGCTGCCGCCGAGCAGCGAGAGCGAACGCGCACGGAAGGCGACCGGCACGCGAGTGGTCATGAACGCGTGGCGGGCGAGACCGAAGGCCGCCGCGCAGATCCCGAGGAGGAAGACCGAGGCCGCCAGCACGCCGAGCGAGGGCGCGAACACCATTCCGAGTCCGGCGACGATGGCGATCACGCCGGCGATGACCATCGTGTACCTCTCGCCGATCTTGCCCACGGCCCAGCCGGCAGGAAGGTTGCCGCACAACTGACCGATAACGAGGGCGGAGGCCACGAGGGCGGCGAACGCCACGTCGGCGCCCATGGATGCGGCGAGCACCGGGATGAGCGGAATCACGGCGCCTTCGCCGAGGGCGAAGAGGATCGTCGGCAGATACACCATGGGCCCGAACTGTCGAAGGACCGTCGAAGCACTGCTCACAGCTTCACGCTACTCCCGTTGCGGAAAGGTCTCCGACGACGGGGTCCCCGCGCGGGCAGGCGGCACGTTAGGCTGAGGTGTCATGCTCGAACTAGATCTCTCCGCCGAAATCCAGGCGCTCAGGCACACCTTCGGCGACATCAGCGAGGTCGTCGATGTCTCCCGTCTCCGCGACGACATCGCGCGTCTCAGCGAGGAGGCCGGTGCCCCCGACCTCTGGGACGACACCGAGAACGCGCAGAAGGTGACCAGCGCACTCAGCCACCGCCAGTCCGAGCTCGCCCGCATCACCGGCATCGCTCAGCGTCTCGATGACCTCGAGGTCCTGATCGGGCTCGCCAACGAGATGGGCGATGAGGACTCCGCGCAGGAAGCCCGCGCCGAGCTCGCCGCTCTCACCGACCTCATCAACCAGCTCGAGGTGCAGACGCTCCTCGATGGCGAGTACGACGAGCGCGCCGCGATCATCACGATCCGATCCGGCGCCGGCGGCGACGACGCCACCGACTTCGCCGAGATGCTGATGCGCATGTACCTGCGCTGGGCCGAGCGTCACAAGTACCCCGTCAAGGTCATGGACACGTCCTACGCGGAGGGTGCGGGCATCAAGTCTGCGACCTTCGAGATCGATGCGCCCTACGCCTTCGGAACCATCTCGGTCGAGGCCGGAACCCACCGCCTCGCCCGTATCAGCCCGTTCGGCTCCGCCGACAAGCGCCAGACGTCGTTCGCCGCTGTCGAGGTCATCCCGCTGATGGAAGAGGCCACCGAGGTCGACATCCCGGAGAACGACATCCGCGTCGACGTCTTCCGCTCCTCCGGCCCCGGTGGGCAGTCGGTCAACACGACCGACTCGGCCGTGCGCCTCACCCACCTCCCGACCGGCATCGTCGTGTCGATGCAGAACGAGAAGTCGCAGATCCAGAACCGCGCCGCCGCGATGCGCGTGCTGCAGACGCGACTCCTGCTCCTGCAGAAGGAGCAGGAAGCGGCGAAGAAGAAGGAGCTCGCGGGCAACATCACCGCGAGCTGGGGCGACCAGATGCGCTCGTACTTCCTCTACGGGCAGCAGCTGGTCAAAGACCTCCGCACCGGACAGGAGTCCGGCAACCCGGCGGCGGTGTTCGACGGCGACCTCGACGACTTCATCTCGGCGGGCATCCGCTGGCGCAAGCGCAAGATCGAGGACTGAGTCCTCGAAGAAGGCCCCGGAGAGATCCGGGGCCTTCTTCGTGTGCGTCGTCGGTCAGTAGTTCGCGCCCTTGAGGGTTCCGGTCACTTCCTCGTAGCTGAAGAGGATGCACTGCACGGTGCGATCCGATGCGTGGTTCCAGGATGACTTCGTCGGCTGGTAGTAGTAGTAATCGAGCTCGGAGACGTCGTAGGAGACGCCGACGTACGACTCGAACGCCGCGAGGCAGCCGTCCGACGCCGTGACGCCCAGGGCGTCGTCCCCGGGGAACTCGCCGTCTTCGACGTCGAAGATGAGGTAGATCTCGTCGGTGTGGGGCTGCTCGCACGGCACGACGGGAAGATCGAAGATCACGTCGTCGTCGGTGTATTCGACCAGGGGGAGGCAGTCGCCGACCTCGAGCTCCTCGAAGGGGACCATCTCCGCACCCTCGATGGTGGAGGGATCCTCGCGTCCGGTGGAGGAATCGCCTTTGGACGACGGGCGATCGCCGGGAGCGGCGAACGGACTGTCGCCGTTCTCCGCGATCGACGACGTCGCCAGCACGAGGAAAGAGACCGCGGCGGCGAGGACCGCGCCGATGACGGCTACGACCAGTCCGGTGATGCCGGGCCACTTCCGTCCGCGCAGGAAGAGCGAGATCAGCGACATCACGAAGCCCACGGCGAGCAGCGCCCAACCGGCGATCGCGATCACCGGGAAGCAGGCGCAGACGACGCCGATGACCACGGCGACAAGTCCGATGATCCCCACCACCGGCACTCCGGTCGCAGGCTGCGGAGACGGTGCGACCGGCCACGACGCCGCCGGGTATCCGCCGTATGCCG
>NZ_JAGYWT010000324.1:0-2820 GCF_019279095.1 Microbacterium sp. BF1
CCCTGATGCCCGAGGGCGACACCGTCTTCCGCACCGCACGGCGCCTCGACGAGGCCCTGTCGGGTGCGGAGGTCACCCGATTCGACCTCCGGATCCCCCGGTTCGCGACCCTCGATCTGACCGGGCAGCCGGTGTACGGTGCACTCGCGCGCGGCAAGCACCTGCTGCTGCGTGTGGGCGACAGCACACTGCATTCGCATCTGCGCATGGACGGCGCCTGGTTCGTCTACCGACCCGGCGAGAAGTGGTGCCACCCGGCTTTCAAGGTGCGCGCGATCGTCGGCACGGCGCACCGCGAAGCCGTCGGCGTGGACATCGCCGAGATCGAGGTCGTCCCCACCCGGGACGAAGACCAGCTCGTCGGTCACCTGGGTCCGGATCCCCTCGCCGCCGACTGGGATGCGGCAGAGGCGGTCCGGCGCCTCGGGGCCGACACCCGCAGCATCCATGTCGCCCTCCTCGATCAGCGCAACGTCGCGGGATTCGGAAACGAGTACGCCGCAGACATCTTCGGGCGCTGACCGCAGATGGCTCTCGCTGCTGCTGCCGATCACGGCTTCACCGGGCTCACCGGATTCGCGGCCGATGTCCTCACTGCGCTGGGAGACATCGGCGTGGGCGTGCTGGTCTTCCTCGAGGTCCTGGTGCCGCCGATCCCGAGCGAGGTGATCCTTCCCTTCGCGGGGTACCTGAGCCAGAGCGGCTCTCTGAACCTGGGGTGGCTGATCTTCTGGAGCACGCTCGCGTCCTGGCTGGGTGCGCTGCTGCTGTACGGGCTCGGCGCCGCCATCGGGATGGATCGCGCGGTGCGGATGCTCGCGGCCACCAAGCTGGTGAGCCGCTCCGATCTCGAACGCGGATCGGAGTGGTTCGTGCGCAGCGGCGGCTGGACCGTGCTGGTGGGACGGATGGTACCCGGCGTGCGCAGCCTGATCTCGATTCCGGCCGGGGCCTCCCGCATGAACCTCGTGACGTTCAGCATCTACACCATCATCGGCAGCGGGCTCTGGAATGCTCTTCTCCTCGGAGTCGGAGCGGCGCTGGGCACGCAGCACGAGAAGCTGGAGCAGTACCTCGGCTACCTCGACTACGCCGTGTACTCGGCCATCGCGATCGCACTGGTCGTTCTCGTCGTGCGTCGCATTCGCGAGGCTTCGGGCGAGCGGAAGACGGTCGCGCCGGCGGAGGACTGAGCGAGGATGTGCCCCCGCTGGGACTCGAACCCAGACTGAAGCGATTTTAAGTCGCCTGCCTCTGCCATTGGGCTACGGGGGCCTCCTCGCCAGCCTATCTGCGTGCCCGGATGCGACGCGGTGCCTTCGGGGGTGATCCGCAGTCCGGGGAGGCCTTAGTGTGGGGGAGTGCTCGACCTCATCGACGAACTGAGCCCCGCCCACGGCGCGCCTGCGGTCGCCCCCGAATGGGAGGACCCGGCCCGCTACTGGCCGCGCCTGTCCGCCGCGACGGGGCATCTTCCCGCGCCGGTGGCGGTGATCGACAGGGAGGCGCTCCGCTACAACGCGATGGACCTTCTGGTGCGGGCGGGCGGGCTGCCGATCCGGGTCGCCTCGAAATCGGTACGGGTGCGGTCCGTGCTCGATGCCGTGCTGAAGCTCCCGGGGTTCCGCGGCATCCTCGCCTTCACGCTCGAGGAGGCGCTGTGGCTCGCCGAGACCCATGACGACATCATGCTCGGGTATCCCACCGTCGATCGCGCGGGTCTGGCACGGCTCTTCGCCGACGAGCAGGCTGCTCAGCGCATCACGCTGATGATCGACGACCTCGTGCACCTCGACCTGATCGACAGCGTCGCAGGACCCGGTTCGCGTCCGGAGATCCGTGTCGCGATCGACGTCGATGCCTCCTGGCGCTCCTCACTCCTCGGCCACATCGGCGTGCGCCGTTCGGCGCTGTTCAACGCGGGAGAGGTCGCCGCCTTCGCTCGCAAGGTCGTCGCCCGCCCGGGATTCCGGCTCGTCGGACTGCAGATGTACGACGCGCAGATCGCGGGACAGGGGGACGATGCCGGCCCCGATGCCCCGCTGATCCGGATGGTGCAGTCGCGCTCACGGAACGAGCTGCGCGAGCGCCGGGCGGCCATCGTCGCCGCGGTCGGAGAGATCACGTCGCTGGAGATCCTCAACGGCGGAGGAACGGGGTCGCTCGAGTTCACCGGAAGCGATGAGTCGCTCAGTGAGGCGAGCGCAGGAAGCGGGCTCCTCGGCGGCCATCTGTTCGACGGGTATCGTTCGTTCCGCCCCGCTCCGGCGTCCGCATTCGCGTTCGACGTGGTGCGGCGCCCGGCCGTCGATATCGCCACGGTGCTCGGCGGAGGATGGATCGCCTCCGGCCCCGCGGTGGCCTCGCGTCAACCGCGTCCCGTCTGGCCACAAGGGCTCCACACCCTCTCCCGTGAAGCTGCCGGTGAGGTGCAGACGCCCCTGCAGGGCCCGGCGGCGACATCGCTGGGCGTGGGCGACCGAGTCTGGTTCCGGCATGCCAAGAGCGGCGAGCCGGCCGAGCGCATCGAGAGCTATCACCTGGTCTCGGGCGACGAGATCATCGATGAGCTGCCGACCTACCGCGGCGAGGGAAAGGCCTTCCTGTGACGAGAATCGGCGGCACCTGGCAGAACTGGGCTCGCTCGGCCTCGGTGCGACCCGTACGCGTGGAGCGTCCGCGCAGCCCCGAGGGCGTGCAGCGGGCGGTGGTCGCCGCGGTGAAGCAGGGTCTTCCGGTGAAGGCCGTCGGCGCCGGCCACAGCTTCACGGGCATCGCGGTCGCCCCGGGCGTCCTGCTCGAGCTCGACGACCTGCAGGG
>NZ_JAGYWT010000325.1:0-2814 GCF_019279095.1 Microbacterium sp. BF1
GGGGCTGGTGGTGAAGCGCCAGTTGGGGGTGACGCCCGCCCAACCGTCCTGCTCGACCAGGAAGGTGCTGGTGCCGGCGTGTCCGCTCGCCTGGTAGCTGACGGTGACGGCCGTGCCGCCCTCTGCCGGCTTCTCCGAGGTGATCGTCACGTCGGTCAGCGGGGCGAGTGCGGCGCGGCGGAGCATCGCCTCGGACGCTCCGGGATCGATCCCGGCGGCGTCGAGGGTCTCGCGGTCGATCGCGACGCCCGGTACGCGCAGCGCATCGGCGGCGCGACCGGAGGAGAGCAGGTCGAGGTAGCGGACGACGAACGCGGACGGGCCGTAGAACTGCTGGTACAGCGTGACGCCGCCCGCTCCCAGAGCCGCGATGAGCAGCAGGCCGACGACGGCGAGCATCGCCAGATCGACCCCCAGGCGCGCACGCCGGGGCGCGCTCGCACGTGCCCGGTCCATGGCGTCAGTCTAGGAGGGCGTCCTGAGGGGACGCCGAGCGTCGGCGGCCGTGTGCGGATACCGGGACGTAGCATGGACGAGCGCCCTGTCCGTCCGCTGCCCCTGTGAGAACCGTGTCCCTTCCCGCCCTGTCCGAGGAGCAGCAAGAGCTGTTCCGACTCATCGAGGACACGGGCGAGCACGTCTTCATCACCGGGCGAGCCGGGACCGGGAAGTCGACGCTCCTGCAGCACTTCGCATGGAATACGAAGAAGCAGATCGCGATCTGCGCGCCCACGGGCGTCGCGGCGCTCAACGTCGAGGGGCAGACGATCCACTCGCTGTTCCGCCTGCCGATCGGTCTGATCGGGGATGCCGACATCGATCAGAACGACGCGACCCGTCGCATCCTGAACGCCATCGAGACGCTCGTGATCGATGAGATCTCGATGGTCAACGCGGATCTGATGGATGCGATCGATCGTTCTCTCCGCCAGGCGCGGGGACGCAGGGGCGAGCCGTTCGGCGGGGTGCAGGTCGTCATGTTCGGCGACCCGTATCAGCTGGCGCCCGTGCCGCCCCGCGGCGACGAGGCCCGATACGTGCAGGACCACTACCGCTCGTTCTGGTTCTTCGACGCGAAGGTGTGGGCGGGGACCGGCGGCGGCACCGGCGAGTCGGACCAGGAGGGGCTGTTCGCCGTCGACACGCGCGCCGAGCTGCACGTGCGCGAGCTCGTGCAGATCCACCGGCAGTCCGACGACGGGTTCAAGGCCATGCTGAACGCCGTGCGCTACGGGCGGGTGACCGCCGAGATCGCGGGCGTGCTGAACACCCAGGGGGCGCGGACACCACCGGATCCGGAGCCCGGCGAGGTCCCGATGATCACGCTCGCAACCCGCAACGACATCGTGAACAGCATCAACAGCCGACACCTGGCCGCTCTGCCGGGCAAGGAGCAGACCGCGCGCGCCGAGGTGAGCGGAGATTTCGGCAGGGGCGAGGCCGCGCTCCCGGCCGAGTCGGAGCTGAAGCTCAAGGTGGGGGCGCAGGTCATGTTCCTGCGCAACGACACCGCGATGTCCGGTGAGCCGCCGCGCTGGGTCAACGGCACGATCGGAACGGTGGTGCGCATCCTCGGCAGTGCCGTGCGCGTCGACATCGACGGTGAAGAGGTCGATGTCGAGCCCGCCGTGTGGGAACGTTTCCGCTACGCGTACGACCAGAACACGAAGAAGCTCTCCCGTGACGTCGTCGCCGAATTCACGCAGTTCCCGCTGCGTCTGGCCTGGGCTGTCACGATCCACAAGTCGCAGGGCAAGACCTACGAGCGGGCCATCATCGACCTCGGCTCCGGGGCGTTCGCGCCGGGGCAGACCTATGTCGCCCTCAGTCGGCTGACCTCGCTCGAGGGGCTGTATCTGTCGCGTGCGCTGCGACCCCGCGACATCCGGGTGGACGAAGACGTGCGTCGGTTCATGCGCGATGCCTGGCTCGCGGCATCCGCCCCCGAGCTGCCGAAGAGCTGAGCTCCCGGGCGCGGGATCCGCTCAGGCGGCGGCGCGAGCGCGGTCGAGGTCTTCGAACAGCTCGGTGTTGAAGCGGTAGGCGAGGAGCACCTCGTCGATCACGCGCTCGCGCTCGGCCTCATCCCACGGGGCGGCATCGAGCTGCTCGCGGTACACGTCCTTGAAAGCGGACGGGTCGGCGATGTCGTCGAACAGGTAGAAGCCGATGCCGTTGGTCTCGAAGCCGAAGCGACGGGCCATCACGCGACCGATGAAGATGCCGCCGGACAGATCGCCGAGGTAGCGGGTGTAGAGGTGCGCGACGAAGCCGCCGGCCCAGGTGGCGCCCACCTGGCGGATGCGGTCGACGTAGCGCTGAGTGGTGGGCAGGGCGACGATCCGCTCGCGCCAGTCGGCCCCGAGCAGGAACTCGAGGTCGGCCTCCAGCGCGGGGAGTCGGGTGAGCTTGTCGGTGATGAAGACCGAGGCCACCGGATCCTGACGCATGCGCTCGCCCGCGCCCTCGAGCGCCTCGTAGATGAAGTAGTGCTGCGCGACGAGGGAGATGTAGTCCTCGCGCGACCCCTCGCCCTTCAGGAGGTCGGACATGAAGCCGGCGGTCTCGCTGCGGGAGTGCGATCCGGACGAACGCTCGCGCAGGGCGGCGGAGAAGGAGAGGATCTCGGGCATGAGGCCAGTGTAAGGGTTGCCTAACCCCGGAGGGAAGTCGCAGTGTTCAGGCGGGGGCACCGGCGCTGCCATGGTCTGCACCTTCGGCGATGTGACCGACATCATCTGGTGGCGCGAGCTGCGCACCACCGACAACGAGTCGCTGCCGAACATGACCACGATCGGCCTGGACGGGCGATTC